>DATKLM010000065.1:0-9703 GCA_035542415.1 Spirochaetia bacterium | reverse complement strand
CTCTCAACGAGGCTCGAGCGCGCTTCGAATGAAGGACAACGCTCCGCGCACGACGTCCTCTCCGCTTCTGGACGCCGGGGCCCCGAGGAACAGGCTCAGTCTCTCCCGGTAGTACGCCGAGGCGAACGAGAACTGCACGATGAGGAGCAGGTTGTCCAGGCAGAACGCCGTGGCAGCCTCGTCTGCATCAGCCCGGATCTCTCCGCGAGCCTTCGCCTCCGCGACCATCGCCGGGTACTTTTCCGCGGCAACGCTCTCGATGCGCCCGGACAGCTTTGCGGCAAGCGGAGCAAGCTCTTCCGTCGTGCAGGCGATGTAGAGGTTCAACAGGTCGGGATCCTTCTGCGACCATTCCACGGCAGCGCGAAGGAGCGCCTCCACGCGCTCGAAGAAGCCCGGCCAGCGCTCGAAGATCCCTTCGATCACCGACGTGAGGGTTCCGTGGGACTCCTCGATCAGGGAGAGGAAGAGATCCTCCTTGGAGCGGAAGTACTGGTAGAGAGAGCCGACGCTGATGCCGGCCTCCCGGGCCACGTTGTTGACGTTTGTCCCTTTATACCCGTTGCGCGCAAACGCGCGCTTTGCGCAGTCAAGGACGCGGTTCCGTTTGTCTTCGGCAATACGATCGAACGTCGGCGTCCATCGTGAGCGGGTGCTCATTGGGCACCACTATAGCGCAGGCGTGGAAAAAAAGCGCCGCCCCCTGAAGCACTCCATGAGCGGTCCCGATGAGAGCGCGCAGGAATCGATTATTTTCGGACAGGTTCGCTCATGAAAATGCTTGACGGCGGACGCGGCTTCTCACACTATTGCACCACAAGGTCCGCCACGAGGGCGGAGTGAGGCGCCCTGCGCCGGTCGGAGCAGTCGTTCATCGGGCACATCGTGGAGAAAGCACTCATGGAGCTGCGCGCGGGCGGCAGTGAGGACATCGTGGCGGGAGAAGAATGAAAAAAGTCGTCTTCCTGGGGGATTTCAACGTCGATATCATCATGGACTCCCTGGAGGCAATGCCCGTTGCGGACAAGGAGGTGCGCTGCGGGAGCTTCGAGCTCGTCATCGGCAGCTCCGCGTGCATCGCCTCCTGCGCGTACGCCGGCCTCGCCGGCTCCAGCTGGTTCTGCGGGCTCGCCGGTGGGGACTACTTCGGCTCGTTTCTCCGGGAAAGCCTCGCCGCGCGCGGCGTGCGCACGGAAGCCGTCCGCACGGACGAACGCCTGCGTACCGGGGTGACCGTCAATCTCGTCTCCGGGACCGCGCGGTCCCAGGTCACGTATCCGGGGTCCATGGCGGATTTCTCCATGGCGGACATCGGCCCGGGCGTCTTCGAGAACCTCGGCCACCTGCACGTGTCAGGGATCTTCCCGGCCCGCGCCCTTCTTCCCGACCTGGCGGAGGTGCTGCACCGGGCGCGCGCCGCGGGTGCCACGGTGTCCCTGGACTGCCAGTGGGATCACACGGAACGCTGGGAGCGCCTGGACGCATGGCTTTCCATGGTTGACTGGTTCTTCGCCAATGCGGACGAGGCCTGCTCCATGACCGGCGCCCGGCGGGCGGAGGATGCGCTTGCGGCCCTGGCCGGCCGCACGAAATGCCCCGTGGTGAAAGCCGGCGCGGCGGGCGCCATCGCCTGGGTCGACGGACGTCCCGCCGCGATTCCCGCGCCGAGAGTCGAGGTCGTGGATACAGTCGGTGCCGGCGACAATTTCGACTCCGGTTTTCTCTATGCGACGATCGAGGAACGGATGCCCCTTCTCGAGGCGGTCCGATTCGCGAACGCCGCCGCGGCCCTGTCCTGCACGCGCCGCGGAGGGACCGGGGCGTGCTCGAGCGCCGCGGAGGTCCAGGAGTTCATGAGGACACGTTCATGATGCCTGCCGCCGTCCTGGACGCCGCGCGCGCGCCGCTCTCCATCAGAGACATCCCCATCCCTCCGGTGCCGCCGGGGTCTCTTCTCGTGGAGGTCAGGGCGTGCGGCGTCTGCCGCACGGACCTGCACATCGTGGACGGCGAGCTCACCGAACCGAAGCTTCCGCTCGTGCCCGGCCACCAGATCGTCGGCATCGTCGCCAGCATCGCAGGCGGGGTGAGCGGCTTTGCCCGGGGGGACCGGGTCGGGATTCCCTGGCTGGGCTGGACCTGCGGAACCTGCCGCTTCTGTCTGTCGGGACGTGAGAATCTCTGCCCGCGGGCGCGGTTTACCGGCTACCAGATCGACGGAGGCTTTGCCGGATTTGCGGCCGCTGACGCCCGTTTCTGCTTCCCGCTTCCCGGGGGATATCCCGACCTCCAGGCAGCGCCGCTTCTCTGCGCCGGGCTCATTGGCTTCCGCGCCCTGTGCATGACCGGGGACGCGAAACGGATCGGCTTCTACGGCTTCGGCTCCGCTGCTCACATTCTTGCCCAGGTCTGCCGCTTCCAGGGCAGGGAGATATTCGCCTTCGTCAGGCCGGGGGACGAAGCTGCGAAGAGATTCGCAGGGTCCCTCGGCGCAGCCTGGGCAGGGGACTCCACCGACGCCCCGCCGGCGCTGCTGGAGGCTGCCATTATCTTCGCGCCGGACGGCCGTCTTGTGCCCCGGGCGCTGCGCGCGGTGGAGCCGGGCGGCGTGGTGATCTGCGCCGGCATCCACATGAGCGAGATCCCGGCGTTCCCCTACGGCATCCTCTGGGAGGAGCGGACCGTGCGCTCCGTGGCCAACCTCACCCGCGCGGACGCGCGTGAGTTCCTCAACCTTGCGCCGCGCGTTCCCGTGAAAACGGAGGTGGAAGTGTTCCCTCTCCGCTCGGTGAACGACGCGCTCTCCCGGTTGCGGGACGGCCGGATCACCGGCTCCGCGGTTGTCGACCTGAGCTCAGGGTAGGCGCGGGTCTCCTCAGTCTCCCCGGTGGTGATATCAACGTCCACGTCCGTCCCGTCCATGTCCACGTGGGCGACCTTCTGCCCCGTCAGGGTGACCGTGGACGTCTTCTGGACCTGGACCGTGGTTCCGTCCGGCTTCGTGATCGTGGCCGAGTAGTCCACCATGATCGTTCCGGTCGCGCTGACGAGCAGGCTCACTGTCACCGTGCGATGATCCGCGGAGGCGTGCCGGGGTTGTGCACCCTGTTCATGCGACGGCGTTCCTTCGTATCTTCTTCCGGGGAGGAACGATGCGCTCGATTCTCGACAGGAAGGTCGAAGGATACATCTCGTCTCTCGACGGGAGCCCTGACCCCGTGCGCGCGGGCATGGAGGCCCGGGCCGAGGAAACGGGGTTCCCGATTGTCGGCCCGCAGGTCGGCCGGCTCCTGGGCATCCTGGCCCGCCTTGCCGGCGCGAAGCGGGTGCTCGAGCTGGGCTCCGGCTACGGGTACTCCGCGCTCTGGTTCGCCCGCGCGTTCACCGACGGCGGCGCGGTCATCTGCACGGACCTCTCCGAGGAGAACCGGGACGCGGCGCAGGGATTTTTCCGGGCCGCCGGCCTTTCCCATGCGCTCTCCTTCAATGTCGGGGACGCGCTGCAGTTCGCGCGCACCCAGGCGGGACCGTTCGACATCGTGTTCAATGACATCGACAAAGAGGACTACCCGAAGACCATCGACGTTGCCCTCCGGCTCCTGCGCGTCGGCGGCCTGTTCATCACGGACAACGTCCTGTGGAGCGGGAAGGTGGCGGACGGACGCAGGCCGGACGCGGCCACGGCAGCGATCATCGAGTTCAACCGGATGATCTCCAGCCGCGCCGATCTGGAGACGGTCATCCTTCCGGTCCGGGACGGGGTGGCCGTATGCCAGAAGGTGCGGTGAAGGAGTCGCCGCGCATCGCGCGGCTCGTCCGCACCGTCCTCGATGCCGCCGGCGGTTCCGGCATGCCGGCGGTGACGCTGAGCTGGGCGCAGTCCCTGGACGGCTCGATTGCCGCCGCGGACGGGGCGCGTACCGCCCTGAGCGGGCCCCAGTCCCTGGCCCTCACGCACCGGCTGAGAAGCCTTCACGCCGGGATTCTCGTGGGGATCGGCACGGTGCTCGCTGACGATCCTCTCCTCACCGTGCGCCTTGTCGAGGGTCCCTCCCCCCGTCCCATCGTGCTGGACTCCCGGCTGCGTTTCCCGCTCAGCGCGCGGCTCCTTGCCCGGACCGACCTGCACCCGTGGATCTTTCATGATCGCGGCGCCCCTGCGGAGAATGCGCGAGAGCTCGCCCGCCGGGGTGCCCGGCTCTTTCCGCTGGACCTCAGCGCCGGCGGCCTTCCCCTGGAGAAGACGCTCGGCGTTCTCTGCTCGGAGGGGATCTCCACCCTCATGGTGGAAGGGGGCGCCCGGGTCCTGCGTTCTTTCCTGTCCAGCAGGCTGGCATGCCAGGCGGTGGTCACCATAAGCCCCGTCACACTGGACGGGATCCGGGTATACCGCGACCCGGCGGAAGCCGGACGGCTTCCCGATCTCCTTGATCAGGAACAGGAGAGATGCGGGCAGGACACGGTCATCTGGGGAAGGCTTGCCGGAGCGGGCGGGCGCGAGGGGCCCTAGGAAATGCCGATTTCCGCGGTTCTGCACACCGCCGGGGCTCCGAGCTTCTCACACACGACATCCGAGGTTTTCTCCGCCATGAGCCGGAACGAGGTGAGCTTGCCGCCCACGATGGACACGAGCCCGTCCACGCCGTCACGCGCGCCGTGATCCAGCACGGTGAAGTCCCTGCTCCAGGAATGGGGGTTGCCGTCCGCGGCCGCGTCACGCGGGCGGGCGTCGTACAGCGGCCGCACGCCGGCCCAGGCGTGAACCATCTGTTCCCGGGCCAGACCGGGCACGAGCGCGGCGATCTGCTCCTGCACCCGTTCCACTTCCCAGTCATCCACGGTCCTGTCATCCGGGTCGGCCGTCACCACCGAGGTCGTCCCCGCGATGCTCACCCGGCCCCGTCGGAGGATGATGTCGCCGTCACCGGGCGCGGACAGGCGGTTGACCGCCGCTTTCACCCACGGCCCCCGGAACGCGACCATCGTGCCCCGAACGAGGTCCAGGGACAGGCGCACGCCGGCGCTCTCCGCGATGCGGCCGCTCCACGGCCCCGCGGCGATCACGACGAGCCGGCAGGCCAGCTCGCTCGCCTCACCGCTCGTCGTGTCTGTCAGGCGGACCCCGGTGACCCGGCCCGCGCGCGTGATGATCTCATCGCAGCGGCGGTGGGTGAGAAGGCGCGCGCCAAGAGAGGCCGCGCCGCGGCCCAGGGCTCCGCAGAGCGCGACGGAATTGCAGACAGCGTCCCGGACCTCGAACGCGCGACGGATCCCGGGCTCAAGGCCGGGCTCGCGGCCCAGCGCTTCGGGCACGGCGAGCTCCGTGAACGGAATGCCGGCCCGGCGGCACCCGTCCATCCACGCCTCGAGATAGCCGGGGTCATCGTGGCCGCCGAAAACGAAAAGTCCGCCGGAGTCGTCTATTGCCGACGGAGCGAGACGCCGGAGGATCGAGCTCTCCCGGGCGCATTCGCCGGCCGTGGACGGATCCGTGACCGCATAGCGCGCGCCCGAATGGAGCAGGCCGTGGAAACGGCCCGTTGTGCCGCTGGCCAACTCACCCCTCTCCACGAGTGCGACGCTCAGGCCGCGCAGGGAGAGGTCCCACGCCATTCCACACCCCGTGGCGCCCCCCCCGATGACGACGACGTCGAGGCGCGCGCCGTTCTCTGTTCCGGCCGTTGATCCCATGTCCATGAGCCCGCGGCCGGTCTCCCGGCAACGGTGGGTAAATAATACGAACGTTCACCGCAGAATGGGTACTCCCGTGCGTCGGGGGAGCGCACCGCGCTCGGGCCGGGCGCGCCGGTGAGACGCCGGGCGCGCCGGCGTCAGGCCGGCCAGGGATCCCGGCGCATTCTCCAGATGATCAGGAGCGGGACGATGATCCACGAGGCATTCGCGCCCACCACGGAGAGGAGGTGCGGGGTCGCGGAGGGGCCCCAGATCTCCTCGCTCAGGATGATGGTCACGTTCGTCAGCATCACCGAGGCGTAGACGATGCTGGGAACGCGGATCCAGCTGCGGCCCCGGATGAACGCATAGATGGCGAACGCGTAGAAGGGCCCGAAGAAGACGGCGTCGATCCAGATCGTGGCGCGCCACCAGACCGGCCGTGCATTCAGAAGCGGGTCGAACGTCCTCCCCCACCAGTGGCCGAGATCAACGATGAAGCGCGGGGGCCACGCCGGGTAGGTGAAGTGAGACGTGTTGGTGATGATGATCTGCTCGATGTCGAAGACGTAACTGATGGCGACGAGGTTGAAGATGAAGTAAATGAGCAGGATGATGTCCATCGGGCGGCGGCGGAGCGGCAGCGCCTTCTCCATTGAGGAGCCCTCCTTTCCTATTCCACGTTTGGGGGAAGATCCGGGTACAGCTTCCTGATGCAGTCCGGGCACAGCCCGTGGCTGAACTCGATCTCGGAATGTTCGCGCAGGTACGCTTCCACCTGCGTCCAGTAGCCCGCGTCATCACGGACCTTCTTGCAGGAGGCGCAGATGGGGAGGAACCCGCTCAGCGTCTTGACCCGCTGCAGGGCTTCCCCGAGCTGTGCCGTGCGGGAGTGGACGAGCTGCTCCAGCTGCTCCTTGCTCGCCGTCAGCTCCTCCTGGATCTTCTTCAGCATCGTGACGTCTTCAGAAATGAAGATGGCGCCGATGACTTTCTTCCCGTGCTTCATGGGAACGCCGCGGATGTTGAAATATCCTTCTCCGCCTCCGGACACGCGGGGGAAATACACGCCTTCAGCGACGAGAGGAACTCCCCGGAGGACCTCCTCGAACCGTCCGGTGATGCCGGCACCGAGAAGGCTTTCGCGCGTCGAGATCGGCTTGCCGATGTAATCTTCCTTGTGCAACCGGCCCCGTCCCATGCGGGCAACGTGGAAGAGGTTGACGTCCGTGATGATGCCGTCCGCGTCCGTGACATAGACTGACACGGGAAGATTCTCGAAGAGCCGGCGATACTGCTCCTCGTTGTCCCGCGCCGCCGCAAGCTCCCCGGCGAGCCGGGCATTCTCCTCTTCCAGCGCCCGGATGCGTTTCTCACGATCGTCACTATTCTCCGCGTGGCGCGTGTCTCTGCTCATGGGGCCGGTACCCGGCCTCCTGTGTAGCAGGTACCGTCCTGGTCCGCAAGGGCCGATGGATGAGAAAATGTCCCCGGCGGGCGGGCGCCCGCCGTGACAGAAAACGGATTTCCTTGAGCGGATTATTCCTTGAAGAGATACAGGTACTGGCCGTAGCCTTCCTTCTGCATGTCCGCCACCGGAACGAAGCGCAGGGACGCTGAATCCATGCAGTAGCGCAGGCCCGTGGGCGGGGGGCCGTCATCGAAAACGTGGCCGAGATGCGAGCCTGCGTACCGGCTCTTGACCTCGGTGCGCGCCATCCCGAACGTCGTGTCCGTCTTCGACACGATGTTGCTCGGCACGAGGGGCCTCGTGAAGCTCGGCCATCCGGTGCCGGACTCGAACTTGTCCGTGGAGCTGAACAGCGGCTCCCCGGAAACGATGTCCACGTAGATCCCCGCCTTGTGATTGTTCCAGTACTCGTTGTTGAAGGGCGGCTCCGTTCCCTCGTGCTGGGTGACGTCGAACTGCATCGGGTTGAGCATCGTCTTCAGCTGTGCTTCGGAAGGCTTGCGGAACGCGCCGTCGCGCGCGGACGGCGGGGCGCCGGTGTCGACGAGCGCGGACGGGCCCCAGTACTTCACGAACACCTGGTCGCGTCCGGAGCCGGCGCGGTACATCTCGTACGCCGCCGCGTTCTTCTTCGCGTAGTCCTGGTGGTACTCCTCCGCCGCATGGAAGGCCTCCGCCTTGCGGATCTCCGTTGCGATGGGCGCCTTGAACCGCCCGGACTTCTCCAGGGCTGCCCTGGACGCTGTCGCAGCCTTGCGCTGGCTGTCATCCAGCCAGAACACGATGGGACGGTACTGCGGCCCCCGGTCCACGAACTGACCGCCCTTGTCCGTCGGGTCGGTATGCCGCCAGTACCAGTCCAGGAGCTGGTCGTAGCTGACCCGGGACGGGTCATAGAGAACCCGGACTGCCTCCACGTGGCCGCCGGCCTCGTAGGTTTCGTAGGTCGGGTTCCGGCTGGTCCCGCCGGTGTACCCGGACTGGACAGAGATGACGCCGTAGAGCTTCTCGAACGCGGACTGCATGCTCCAGAAGCAGCCGCCGGCGAACACCGCCGTTGCCGGCGCTTCCGGACCTGCCGCAAAGGCCGGGCTCGAACCGAGCGCGGCCGCGGCCAAAGCCATGAGAACCATGGCGAGCTTCTTCATGATGATCCTCCTCATCCGAACTCATCCGAATGTAAATGCGAACAGGCGCACCTTTCCCTGCACCTCCAGGCGCAGGAGATGCGCGCCGGCCTTCGACAAGCCCACCACCTGGTACATGCGGCTTTCCCGGGGTTCCAGGACCCCGGCCTTCACGTCAGGAGTATCCGCGGCCGGCTTTCCGTCCACGGTGACGTTGATCTTTCCCTGCCGGTCCTGCGGCTCCATCACGAGGAACACGTTCTTCGCCTGGAAGCCGAACTCCAGCCTGCCCTTTGACTCGGGAACGATGTACTGCGGTGTGATGGTCCAGCGGCCGGTGAGGTTCCACTCCCCGTTGCCCGGCTCACGGGCCGGTGTGTAGTCAGCGGGCTTGTCGGGCACCGGCTCCGCCGCGCCTGCGAACCCGCGTCCCCGGTCGTAGCCGAGGTACGTCTCGGGAGTCTGCGCATCGATCTCGTACCCCGGCCGGGACACCGTCCCGCCGACGGCAGCGCCGGCCTCCGCAAGGAGCTGCCGGATCACCTTCTCCGAGATGTCGTAGTCACCCTCTCCGAAGTGGAAGTAGCGCACGCGGCCCTTCGCGTCGATGAAGTAGTGCGCCGGCCAGTACTGGTTGGCGTACGCGTTCCACTGCTTGTACTCGTTGTCCTGCACCACGGGCCAGTCCACGTTCAGGTCCCGGATAGCCCGGGCGACGTTGGAGCTCTTCATCTCGAACTCGAACTCCGGAGTGTGGACGCCGATCACCACGAGGCCCTTGCCCCGGTACGTGTCGTACCACGCGCGCAGATAGGGAAGGGTCCGCACGCAGTTCACGCAGCTGTACGTCCAGAAGTCCACCAGGACGACCTTTCCTCGGAGTCCCTCCATGGTGAGAGGGAGGGAGCCGCCCTCAGCAGGTTGACCGCCGGCCGGCACGAGGCCCTCCGTGTTGAACCACATCCCGTTCGTCACGATTTCCGGCGCCCGGCCGTAGTCGCCGAGCACGCCGTTCTCCGGCGCCGAGTCCATGGCGGCGTTGAAAATCCGGTCCGCCGCCGGAGCTGATGGTCCTTTCATCGTCGGCCCCTTCATGGTGGGCCCGTTCATGGTCGGTCCTCCCGGGCCGCCCGTCCCGCCAGGACCACGGATGGCCGACTGGTCCAGCGTCCGCAGGGCGGTGGTCACCGAGGGAGCCTTCTCGATGGCCGTGAGGCCCGTCCCGTAATTGGGGAACGCCCGCAGCACTGCTGCCTGGAACCTGCGATCCCACCCCAGGCCGATGGCCACGCCCATGAGGATCATGAGAACGCCGAAGCCTTTCTGGATGTTCACCGCGTTGCGGGTCAGGGCCGGCACACGGTTGAGGAGCGCGCGGCCGCCGAGCATCACGGCGAGCATGGGAATCGAGGTGCCCAGCGTGTAGGCCAGC
>DATKLM010000064.1:0-11182 GCA_035542415.1 Spirochaetia bacterium | reverse complement strand
TGACCGCTCAGATGATGGACGTATACCGCATTCTCGATGGGGTGTCGATCCCTCTCGGGCGGCGAAGCGTGCTTTTCCAGGAGGTTCTCATGTCTCAACACCATAACGCAGAGGTCTTTCGCATGGTCATGGAGGAGGCGTTCGGCAAGGGCAACACGGCAGTGCTTGACGAGGTGTTCGCTCCAGATGCCCAAGAGCACCAGTTCGGCATGCCCCCGACCGTCGAGGGCCTGAAAGGCTCGATCAAGAGTCTGCGAACCGCCTTCCCTGACTTGACCCTGACGGTAGAGGCGGTTGTCACCGACGGCGACATGGTCTGGGGCCGGGCAACGGCACGGGGAACCCACCTGGGGCCTTTCATGGGGATGCCGCCAAGCAGCAGGAAGTTCGCGATCCAGGTGTTCGACATGTGCAGGTTCAAAAACGGACGCATCGTCGAACACTGGGGAGTTCCCGACAGGTTTGCGCTCATGGCGCAACTTGGCGCACTTCCCCGGCAGGGACAGCAAGCTGTACAGGAACCGACGGAGGAATCGCGCATGCAGGAGATTCACGCGGCTCACTCACGCTCTTCATAAACCGGACGTATCGAATGCCGATTCTTGAGTGCGTGGACGCTTCAGTGCATTTTGAGACTGCCGGAAGTGGAGAGCCGCTTGTCTTCATCCATGGGAGAGGCGGAAACAGCCTGCTCTGGTGGCAACAAGTGGATTTCTTCGCTGCTCGCCGCCACCAGTGCATCGTGATCGATCTGCGAGGGCACGGCATGTCACGGGGAGTTTCCAGCGCGACGGCTGCAGATGAATCTGATGTGCTGTGTGTCCTGGATGCACTCGGAGTCGGCTCATTCTCGGCTATCGGTCATTCCGTAGGGGGAGTCGTGCTGGGCGGCATCGCCCACGCATTCCCCCAGCGGGTTCGCGCGGCGGTCTTCAGCTGCAGCCATGGCGGAGTCGCACTTTCCGCGATTGACCGAGGGCGACTGCAGGCGTCGTTGGCCGAGGTTGGGAGGAAAGTCAGAGCATGGAAGGAAGGCGGTCGATCGCATCCCGCGCTCGGCTCGGACTTCGCGGGAGCGCATCCGTCGATGGCGAGGCTGTTCACCTGGATGGCAGGCATCAACCCGCCGATGCCTCCTGGGGCGCCGCACGAACCTTCCCTTGCCCCGGAAAGATTTCCTCAACGCAGCCTCTTCGTTTGTGGGGAAAAGGATGAGGTCGTCCCCCCATCCGTGGTGAGGAACGCAGCGGCTTCGGTGCAGGGCGCCAGCTTCGTGCTCATACCTGAAAGTGGTCACTCCCCCTACTTCGAGCATGCGGACGCCTTCAACCGAGTTGTTGCCGACTTTCTGGATGGACATGAGGGCCGGAGAGCACCCGGACGCAATCCATTGCCGATTCCATTCGCCTGAAAAAAGAAGCACTATACATCGTCCTCCGGAGACGTACACACTCGGTTCATGAAGAAACGACCCTCGCAAAAGGACTGGCTGCCTCTCGCGAAGACGGAGAAGGCGGCTGCCGAGCTTCCCACCGGAGAGGCGTTCCGCGTGGCGTGGATCGACTTCGAGAAAGGCATCCGGGTGGGGAACCTCGAGTTCCATGAAAGGATCACGCAGATCCTCAAATATGGCCTGGAAACCAGGTACGGCACGGACTTCATCACGGACCGGTGGGGCCGCGGCGTTCACTGGCAGTGGATCTGCTGGGTCCCCCGCGCGGACCGGGAGGCAAAGCCGGTCTCCCATGACGTCAACTTCGGCTGCGCGAAATTCTTCATCTCCGTGGACCGCGACGGGAAGATCTTCCAGAGCGGGCTGCAGGTGGAGAGAGGCTCCGCGCCGGCGAAGGACTACGACTGGCACCGGCTGATCAGCAACTGCGCCCGGGATACAGTGCTGGACCGGGAGATGTCCAGGCTCGTGCGCCGGGAAGGATTCACGGCGCGCGTGATCGGTTCCCACGGAGCTGCCGGCTTCGACTCCAGCACATGGAACTCGTCTCTGCAGGTGCGTGACGCGGCCCGCAGGGCGCCGCGCGGCGACTGGGCAGGCTTCCAGCTCTTCTACCCGATGCCCGCCCGTGAAGTGCAGTCGTGCACCGGCCTTGAGCTGATCCAGGCGGTCCTGGGCGTCTTCGCAGAGGTGACGGAGGCGATGAACCAGGTCATGCAGGTCCGGCTCGAGCCGGTGGGCGGCGGCGCGAAAAGGCGCGCGAAGTCCTAGCGCACTCCTGCTTTCGACGACGTGGCCTTGGCCTGCGACTGAGCTAGAGGCGACTCCTTCATCAGGAACGCGAGGAGGATACTGACGATGACAAGGCCGGCGAGGCCCAGCAGGGACGCCGTCATCGAACCGCTGGGCGCCTTCAGCGCATCCATCAGGAAAATGAACACGATTCCCGAGAGCTGTCCCATGACGAGGAGGAGCGTGTTGGACGTTCCTTCGGGGGCCGGGAGCGTCATCTCCGCCCCGAACTGGAACCCGACCGGCCCCGCACTCAGAAGGAAGAATCCGAACACGAAAGAGGAGACGAGGAGCAGCCAGTAGGTCGTCGCGAAGGTCACACCCAGGAGGCCGGGCAGAAGGCCGACCAGGGCGATGATCACGAACGGCCGCCTCCTCCGCATTGAATCGGAGATGAGAGGAATGACGGCCGCCCCGGCGACCCCGCCGATCAGCATGAGTCCGCCGGAAAGGCCGGCTTGCGCCGTGGAGAACCCGCGCGGACCGACGATCTCCTCGATCCATGTGGTGACCCCATTGAACATCCCCAGGCCGACGAAGAAGATCGCGAGGAGCAGGATGAAGTCCCTCTTGCGGATCATGCTCCGCAGGCCGTCGAACATCAGCGACCTGACCTCCTCCCGGGCCGGTCCCACCGGCGTGGGCGGCTTCTCCCGTGCCACGATGATGAAGAACGCGGCCGCAACGACCGCGGCGCCACCGGAGGCCAGGAGCATCCCCCTCATTCCGAGGCCGGTCGTGAGGATGGGAGTGACGATGAGACTGAGGAGCACGCCCAGGTAGATGGCGAGGGTCCCCAGGCCGGTCGCCGTGGCGCGCTCGTCCGCCGGAAACCAGCGCCCCGCGAGCTTCGTGGTGGCCCCCAGGACGAGGGGCTGGCCGAGGGCAATCCCCGCCTGGGAGATGAAGACGAGGGTGAAATTGCCCGCGAAGATCCCGCGGGTCATCGCGAACACCGCGGTGAGGCCGGCCCCGAGAGACACCGTGGCGCGGATTCCCCACGTGTCGATGAGCCATGCCGAGGGAAGGAAGACCAGGATGTAGATCACCATGAAGCACAGGGAGAGGAGCCCGATGGCGAGGTCCGACGTGGCATAGAACTTCATTGCGTCGCTCGTGATCGGCGCGAACGTGATCCAAAGGCCCTGGTTGATCGCCGTGATGACCATGAACGCGGCGAGAATAAGCCACCGGTAGCGGTACACCTGCACGGTTGTTTTCCTGGTCGGCATGCGGCGCATTATAGGGTCAGATCCCCGGTGCCGCAAGCTTTTTTTCGGGGAAAAGCCCGAGACCGGCGGGAAAGTCTATGAGGCGGCGGATCGCCGCCGGACGGCGGCGATGAGAACCACGGAGAGCATCGCGATGACGCAGCTCAGACCGAGATAGAACCAGAAGCCGCCCCGCATTCCCAGCCTCTGGGCGAGCACCGCCATCAGGAACGGGAACGTGAACGAGCCGACGCCGCCGCCGGTGGTCACCGTTCCCACCGCCATTCCGCTGCGGTGGTATCGCCCCACGACGACCAGGAGCAGGGGGTAGATGCCGGAGAAACCCAGGCCGGTGAGAAATACGCCGAACGCGACCGCCGACGTCGATGTGACAAGGAGAATGACCCCGAGGGCTGCCGCACTGAGAAGGGCGAGACCAAGGACGATGTATTCCTGCCGGCTGCCCTGGTAGGCCACGGACAGGGTGAGGCGCCCGGCAAGCAGGCCGATCCAGAAGATGGACACGGCAAATGCGCCCATGGAGGCAGCCGTGCCGTGCACGCGGACGAAGTATTCCGAGATCCACGTGGAAACCCCGAGCTCCGCTCCCACGTACAGCAGGAGGAGGAGCGTCACAAGGATGACCAGGGGCTGGAGCATCACTCGTGCGCCGTGGGAATCCCGCCTCGCCTCCGCCTGCCGGATGGCCGGGAAGCGGAATGTCCCGAACAGGAGAGCCATGAGGGCAAGGAGCCCGGCCGCCGCCGCGAAGGCCACGCGGCCGCCGGCCCCGGTGCCGAGGAAGTACCCGACCGCTGCCGGGCCGACGATCCCCCCGACACAGAAGGCGGAGTGCATGAGGTTCATGAGCCGGCTCTGGCCCCGCTTCTCCATGTGGATCACCTCGAGGTTCGTGACTACTTCCACGGCGCCCTGGCACAGACCGATGCAGAAGTTCAGGACGAGGTTCAGCCACGGCGACGGCCAGCGGACGAAGAGCGACATCGCTACGGCACCGAGAAACAGTCCGGTGGACAGGATCCATTTCGGGGGGAGCCGCTGGGTGAGGATCCCGCAGACGAAGGTGGATACGAAGTATCCCACAGCGCTCATGGCCAGGACCGCACCTGTCAGCGTATACGACCATTGGAACGTGCGGATGATCTGCGGCAGAGCGGCCCCGATGATCGTGAAGATGACGCCGAAGGTGGCGAAGCCGAGCAGAAAGAGAACGTACAGGCGGCGGGTGGAGCGGTCCAGTGTGCTGATCATGCGTGTGAGTCCCTTTCTACCGGGGAACGCGGACGTGGTCAAGCGGGCGCTCTTGTCCTGAAAATCTGTTGCACGGATGTTCAAGAGGCAGACCGGCCTCTCACCGAATAGGTTCCGGTCCCTGTGCACGCGGATGCACATCAACGCGCACGAGGGCAAAGGCAGATCGCGCGGAGCGCAATTGACCCTAGAGCCGGAGCCACACCCGCATCGGTCCCGTGCCGCGATTGGCCCACGCGTAGTACGGGACTGCGGTGAATCCCGGCCCCCGAACCGTGACGACCCCTCCCAGCAGCCCCGGTTCCCATCGCGTCTCCAGGTCCGATCTGCTGGAGTCCACGCCGACCAGGCGCAGGGAATCAACCGGAGCTCCTGAATCCCGTTCTTCGACGCAGTAGACGAGCGGCCCCCTCTGGATGGCGGCTTTGCCCCGGTTGCCGGCGACGCGCGGGTCGCAGAGAACGGAGCGCGCGGGCATAGGGATCTTGAGCTCAACGACGTCGTTATCACGCCATTCGCGGCGGAGTATCGCGTACCCCTTCTCGAATGCAAAACCCGCTGCCTCCCCGTTCACGGAGAGGGAAGGCTGTTCGGTTGACGTCTTCTCGAAACAATACAGCTCTCCGCCGAGGATCCGCTCCTGCGACCAGCCGGGGATCCGCAGCAGGAGGCGCAGCCGCCTCCTCTCCGGGACGCTGATCCTCAGCCGCACCGCGCCGCTCCACGGATAGCTGGTCTCCTGGACGATCCTGACCGGGGAGCCCTCCACGTCGATGTCCGCGCTGCCGGAGGCGAACAGGTTCACGTACACGGCGTCCGCTGCCACGGCGTAGACGTAGCCCGGAAGCGAGGGGAAGAAGCGGCACAGGTTGGTCGGACAGCAGGATACATCGAACCACGGCTGGCGTCCGGCGCTGCCGTGGTTGAAGCGGAACGCGCCGTCCGACTCCAGCGGATTGACGTAGAAGAACTCGTCCCCGGAGAGAGACACGCCGGAGAGCAGACCGTTGTACAGCGTCTGCTCGAGCACGTCGTAACAGCTGGAATCACCGGTGAGCAGGAACAGGCGGTGGTTCCACATGACGGATCCGATTGCCGCGCAGGTCTCAGCGTACGCGGTGTCGTTGGGGAGCTCCCAGGCGTCGCCGAAGGCCTCGCTCTGGTGGCGCGCGCCGAGGCCGCCGGTGAGATAGATTTTCGAGCTCACAACGTCCCGCCAGATTTCCTGAAGCGCCCTCGCATAGGATTCTTCGGGAAGCAGCGCCGCCACGTCCGCCATGCCGGAGTACATGTACATTGCGCGAACGGCGTGGCCCACGGCCGTCCTCTGGTCCCGCACGGGCGCGTGATCCTGCGAGTACCTCGGATTGTCCGCGTACATGTACACGGGCCTCGAATCGTGCCGTCCCCGTTGTTCCAGGAAGAACCGCGCCGCCTCGATGAAGCCGCGGTCTCCCGTCACGCGGTACAGCCGCGCCAGTCCCATTTCCACGATCTGGTGTCCACACGTGTCGTGCCGGGCGTCGGGACCGAAGACGCTGCGGATAAGCGCCGCACTGCGCCGGGCCACGTCAAGGAGGCTCGTTTTCCCCGTGGCGAGGTAGTGAGCGCACGCCGCTTCATAGAGGTGGCCGCAGTTGTACAGCTCATGGCTCATCACGAGGTTCGACCAGCGCTCGGGCCCGGCGAAGGGGAGGGTATGAGCCGGATCGATGGTGCGGTTGGTGTAGAGGTAGCCGTCCGGCTCCTGGGCCCCGGCGACGAGCCTGATGAGGTCATCCACGGAAGCGTCCAGCGCGCCGTCCGGATGCACGGCAAGGGAAAACGATGCTCCCTCGAGGGCCTTGTACACGTCAGTGTCCTCGAAGGGCATCCTGCCGACGTACGGCCCGTGAGGCAGGCCGGCAAGCTGGCGCGCGGCTTTGCGGAAGTTGTCGACCCGGCCGAACTCCTCGCACTTTCGCAGGACGGCCGGGATCGTCACGGTCCGGTTGGTCTCCAGCCGGGGCAGCCAGAAGCGGTCCTTGATGACGACGGAGTGAAACGGGACGGGCGTGATGGGATAGTCGACGCGGGTGTTCATGGCTCCGGGAGCCTTCGGGGGGGACGCTTTCAAGTGAGACGCTTTCATGTCTTCAGCCCCGACAGAACGATTCCTTCGATGAAGTACTTCTGTCCCAGGAAATAGATGGCAACGGGAGGCATCACGGCCATGCAGCAGGCCGCCATGATAGCTTTCCAGTCCGTGCCGAAGCCCGATTTGAAGTTCGCCAGGCCCTGGGAGATTGTGTTCTGCTCGGTCCGGGAGATGTAGATGAGGGGGCCGAGGATGTCGTTCCAGTACAGGATGAACGTGAAGAGGCCGACGGAGATGAGGACCGGCCTGATGAGCGGGGCGAGGATCTGGAAGAGGATTCTCCCGTGGCCCGCGCCGTCGATCAGCGCGGCTTCGTCCAGGTCACGCGGCACGGTCATCAGGAACTGCCGGACGAGGAAGATGTTGAAGGCCCCTCCGCCCAGGAACGCCGGCACGATGAGCGCCGTGTATCCGTTCCCCAGCCCGACGGAGCTCCACGCAATGAAGATCGGAATGATCGTAACGGCCCCCGGCATGAGCATGCTGCCGATGACGAGCGTGAACCACAGCTTCTTCAGGGGGAAGTCCAGGCGCGCGAACGCGTAGGCGGCCAGGGAGGAGGTGAGGAGAACGCCGATGATGGAGGGCACGGCGATGGTCATGGTGTTCAGGATGTAGCGGGCGAACGGGAACGTCTGCAGCGTCACCGCGTAGTTGATGAAGCGCCAGTTCTTCGGAATCAGGAGAGGCGGGTACCTGTAGATCTCGATATTCGACATCAGGGACGACCGCACCATCCAGAAGAAGGGAAAGAGAACCGCCAGGCCGAGAAGGGAGACGACGACGGCGACGGCGAGGTTCGTGGTGTGTCTCGAGCTTTCCATGGGAGCCTCACTCTCCTGCGTAGTAGATCCACCGGCGGGTGGTGGCGAAGAAGATCGCGGTCAGCGCCGCGATGAAGATGAAGAAAATGAGAGACAGGGCGCTTGCGTGCCCGAAGTTGTTGCGCATGAAGCCCTCCCGGTACATGAGGTAGACCATGTACAGCGTGGAGTCGCTGGGCCCGCCCTGCGTCAGGGCGTACGCCGGCACGAAGATCTGGAGGTTGCTGATCATGCTCATGAGGAAGTTGAAGAAGATGATGGGAGTCATCATGGGGATCGTGATGTGGCGGAACTTGTGCCACGCGTTTCCCCCGTCGATTTCGACCGCTTCCAGGTAGGACTTGGGGACGTTCTGCAGCCCTGCCAGGAAGATCACGATCATGCTCCCGCATCCCCACACGGCCATGACGATGATGGACGGGGTGGCGAGCCTTTCGTCCTGCAGCCACTGCAGCCTCCCGACCTTCAGCATCCGAAGCACGAAGTTGAAGACGCCGAAGTTGGCCTCGTACATCCAGGACCAGACGATGCTCGACCCGATCGACGGAACGATGTAGGGGAGAAAGAACACGGAGCGCCAGAATCCGCGCCCGGGAACGTTCTTGTTCAGCATGAGGGCCACGGAAAAGGAGTAGATGATTCCCGAGATCACCGCGCCCAGCGCGAAGTACAGCGTGGCGGCCACCGAGTGGGCGAAGTAGAAGTCCGTCGTGAAGATCCTCAGGTAGTTGCCCAGCCCGATGAACGTCGGCGCCTCCAGCCCGCTCCAGTTCGTCAGGCTGATCGCGATCACCCCGAGAATGGGAAAGATCGTCAGGAAGAACAGGCCCAGGAGCGCCGGCGCGAGATACGCGTAGGCCACGAGCGCGGTGCGTGCATTGCGTCTCCTCTTCATCGTCTCTCTCCCGTGCTTGATGAGTCTCCCCCGCCGCCGAATGCGGCGGAGGAGACAGGGGTTCTCACCCGCGCCTGCTCAGCGGGGCTTGTTCTCGTCGAAGAGCTTCTGCACCTGGGGCATGATGCTGTCGATGTACTGCTTCGCGGTCTGCTTCCCGTTCCAGACGGAAGCCATGCCGGAGTCAACGAGGTCGTTCAGCTTGTCGTAGCTGGGGAAGTAGTACCAGGGAACCTGGACGGCATTGTTCATGGCGTAGTCGATGACGGCGGTCTTGTACTCCGCGAACGGCGGGTGGATGGGATTGTCCGCCCACTTCCGCATGGCCGCTTCATTGGCGTACCACTTCATGGAGACCGGCATCCAGATGCCGCCGGTGATGAGGTCCCAGCCGTTGGACTCGTCGCTCATCCACTTGACGAAGGTCTTTGCCGCGGCGAGGTTCTTCGAGGTCCCGAAGGCCACGAAGGGTCCGCCGGTGTTGTAGGTGAGGGCCTTCTTCATCTTGGGAAGGACGCCGACGCCGTAGACCAGGCCGTCAGCCAGGGAGTTCTTCAGGGACACGCCGATCTCCCACTGGCCCGAGGTGGCCATGGCGACCTTGCCGGTGAGCAGAGTGACGTCGAGGCTGGGCATGTTCCCGCGGTCTCCGACCGAGGGGGCGACCTTGTCCTTGAGATACAGGTCCGCGATGGCCTGGAGCGCCTCGATGCTCTCGGGCTTGCCGAGGAGGAGCGTCTTCCCGTCCGGTGTCATCATGCCGCCGCCGTTGGAGTATGCCAGAACGGGCCACATCCAGGACAGGCGGTTGAAGTCGGCGCCGTAGGTGACGATGCTGCTTGCATCGAAGCCGGCGTCGTTGGGTGTCTTGCCGTTCTGGTCCTTGGTCAGCTTCTTCGCGACGTTGACGAACTCCTTCCACGTCCAGGCCTTGGCGGCGGTGGCGGGAGGATACGGAATCTTCGCCTCGTCGAACATCTTCCTGTTGTAGTACAGGAGGAGGACCTCGTCCGCGCAGCTGTAGCCCACCACCTTGCCATTGTACGTGAACGCAAGAGACTTCAGCGGGGCCTCATCCGGCTTGTACACGTCCCCCATGTCGGCAAGGAGACCTGCCGCGGCGTAGCGGATGGTCATGGGCTCCGCCATGATGCAGGTGTCGGGAAGCTGCTTTCCCGCCGCCATGGTGTTCAGCTTCGTCTCGTAGTCCGCGCGGCTCACCGTGATGAGCGTCACGTGGATCTTGTCCTGGGACGCGTTGAACTTGTCGAGCGTCTTCTGGATGTCAGCGGCTTCGGACTGCGTGGTGTTGTACCACGCCATGTAGGTGATCTCGGTCTTCTGAGCTGACGCCTGCCCGGCTGCCAGGACGAACAGGGCGGCAGCGGCCAGGACGAGAAGCCCGATTTTCCTGATCCTCATTCGGTTTCTCCTTTTGCGCGATGACGACAGGGGTCATCGCCCTCCGTGCGGCGCGGTGCGCGCCGCGGACTTGTACACTCGATCACCGAATGGCTATGATTTGAGTGTACCCAACGGCTTGCGGTGCCGGGTGTTCTTGCTCTGACTGGCAGACTCCGGCGCCGCGGCTGTTCTGCCCTCTACTCCTGCTTCTGCGGCTGTCTCACCTCCTTGCATGATTTCCTTTCCACGAGGTCAATGGGGAACTCGATCTTCACGGGCGGCAGGCCGCTGTTCTCGATGCGCTCCAGCAGGCGCCGGGCCGCGGCGTGGGCCATATCCCGTGAGTGGATCTTCATGGTCGTGAGAGGCGGAGAGGCGTGGCGCGCGAGCTCCGTGTCGTCAAAGCCCATGACGCTGACGTCCTCGGGGACCCGCACGGATCGTTCCGACAGGGCTGACAGCGCGCCGAGGGCCAGCAGGTCGTTTGCGCAGAACACGGCCGTGATGTCCGGACAGCGCCCCAGCAGCCGGCCCATGGCCGCGTGGCCGGCTTCTGCCGACCAGCCTTCGTCTCCGTCGGCAAGGCGCTCATCCGGGGAAGCGCCGGTTTCCGCCATTGCTTCCTTCCACGCCTGGAAGCGGATACGGGCGGAATCGAGATGGAGCGGCCCGTTCACGATCCCGATCCGCGTGTGGCCCAGCCCGCGGAGGTATCGCACCGCGTTCTTCGCTCCCGCGGCAAGATCCATGGTCACGAGGTCCAGTCCCGCGAGGGGGGCCGTCGGAGCAAGGAGCACCGTAGGCGTTCCGCTGGACCGAATGAGATCCAGGAGATCCGTGTTGCGGGCCTCCTCGATGATGACCCCGTCCACCTTTTCGAGGAATCCATGAAAGGTGTAAGTCTCCTCAGGGTCGAAGTCGTCGAGATAGGTGAACAGGGTATGACGGCCGGATCGTGACGTTTCTCCTTCGATTCCCAGAAAAACGTCAAAGTAGAAGGCCTCCGAGGCGATTGGACGGCGTGCAGACCTTTCCTTGCAGACGACATATCCCAGGGTGCCCGTTGATGTACGCGGGGTTGCTTTCGGCGCCTGCTTCCGCCTTACGAAGATCCCTTGGCCGACCGAGCGTTCGAAGATACCCCTGGAAGTAAGTGCAAGAATGGCGTTGCGTACACTCGTCCTGCTGACGTCG
>DATKLM010000063.1:0-18676 GCA_035542415.1 Spirochaetia bacterium | reverse complement strand
CACGTTGGAAACGAATATCGTTTCTGTCGTTTCCATTCCAAAAATAGCGCCCAACAGACATTTTGTCAATGCGTTTCAGGATTCTGTCGTCCGATAAAAGAGCAGGCGGTACAAGATGCGTCGATCAACTCGAGACATTCTCTTCATCTTCATCGGGCTCTTCGCCTCGATCGGGACCCTGTGGGCTTCCCAGGCCGCGGTGGAGACGCGCCTCAGCCGCGACGTGGCCTACCTGAACACCCTCGGGAAGAACCCCGAGGGGGAGAAGTCCCTTACTCTTTCGCTGGAAAACAGGCTCAGGGCAGATCCTGCCCGGATCAGCGAGCTCCGCCGGGAGCGCTTCGGCTACGGAGACATCTCCGCCGCGCTGGCGCTGGCTTCCCGGATGCGGGGCGGCATGACCCGGGGCAATGTCGATCGAGTGGTCGCCCTGCGGAGGAGTCCGGGGTTCGGCGGCTGGGGGAAGTTAGTCCGATCCATGGGCGTGCGGGTGGAGAAGGTCGTTCTGCAGATCGAATCCCTGCGTTCTCACGCCACAGGCACCTCGGCCGCGAAGACGAAGCCCGGTTACGACCCTGTTCTCCGTCTCGTCCGGGGCGGTTGAGATCGCCGGATCCGCACGACGAAGTGGTTCATGGGCCCGTGGCCGTGACCCAGGGACAATTCTGAGGAAGCGGCCAGGACCTTCGTGACATAGCGCTTGGCCGCGCGAACCGCCTCCAGCACGCCGTCACCGAGGGCGAGCCGGGCAGCGATTGCGGAGGCGAACGTGCAGCCTGTCCCGTGCGTGTTGCGCGTCTCGATCCGCTCCGCCGTGAGCTCCCGGAACCGGCTCCCATCGTAGAACAGGTCCGTGCTGAAGCCGGTCCCCATGAGGTGCCCGCCCTTCACCACGACGCAGCGCGGTCCCCGGTCCAGGATCGCCCGTGCGGCACGCCGCATGCCCTGGAGGTCCAGGATCTCGAAGCCGCAGAGAGCCTCTGCCTCCGGCAGGTTCGGGGTGACCACGGCCGCCAGCGGCAGGAGCACGCTCACCAGGGCGTCCCGAGCAGCGGGCTCCAGCAGCGCGTCACCGCTCTTGGCGACCATGACCGGATCCACGACCACGGGCTCCAGCCGGTGTTCCTTCAACTTCTCCGCGACGACCCTGATGATGGCCTCATTGGAGAGCATTCCCGTCTTGACCGCGTCCACGCCGATGTCGCTCACCACCGTGTCGATCTGGCGCGCGACGAAGTCGGGCGGAACGGCGTACACGCCCTCGACTTTCACGGTGTTCTGGGCCGTCAGCGCCGTGATGGCGCTCATGCCGTAGACCCCGAGGGCCGCGAACGTCTTCAGGTCTGCCTGGATCCCCGCCCCGGCTCCTGAATCAGAACCTGCGATCGTCAGTGCTTTTTTCACTTCCCACCTGCCTTTTCCGTGACCGCAAAATGGTCCCATCCTGATTCATCAAGAACCGCGGAGCCGCCTCCCGGAAGCATGAGCTGGGCCGGCTCTCCCGCAGGGATGATATCACCGATGATCGTGACGGGCGTGCCTGTCTCCGAGGTGATCCGCTGCGCAAGCCGTTCGGCCCTGCCGGGTGGCGCGGTGAACAGAAGCTCGTAGTCCTCCCCGCCGTGAAGGGCAAAGTGCCACTCGTCACCATGCGCAGATCGTGAGAGCGCGCGGTTTTCCGGATCCACGGGAAGCTTCGCCGCGTCCAGCCGGACGCTCACGCCGCTTTTCTCGCAGATGTGACGCAGGTCGCCGGCAAGGCCGTCGCTCACGTCGATCATGGCCGTGGCCTGCCGAAGCGCCCCGATCAGCGCGCCTTCCCTGACGCGCGGCGTCGGCGTATCGCGCCGTTCCCGCGCAACGGCCGCGTACGTCTCCTCCGCGGACAGCGAGTTGTTGAGAAGGAGCGCGACGCCGGCTGCCGCGTCACCCAGCCGCCCCGTGACCATGATCCGGTCCCCCGGCGCGGCCCCGGAGCGCAGCACGATGTTGTCCCGCACCGCCTCCCCGAGGACGAACACATCGATGAACATTCCCAGGCGTGAGCGGGAGAGGTTGCCGCCCACGATCTCCACGCCGAATGAGCTGCCTTCATCGCGGAGGCCGGCGTACAGCTCGTCGATGAAACCGACCTCCAGTCCGTCGGGGATGCCGAGGGACACGAGGGCGTAACGGGGGATGCCGCCGGCGGAGGCGATGTCGCTGAGGTTGATTGCCAGTGCCTTGCGGCCGAGGCTCCGCGGAGCGATTGCCTCGCGGAGGAAGTGCGCTCCCTCGACCTGAACGTCGCAGGTGGCGAGCCACACGCTCTCCGCGGACGCCTCCAGCACCGCCACATCGTCACCGATGCCCACCACGACGTTCGGGCCGGGCTCCGGAAGCGCGCTTCGGATTCTCTCGATGAGCCCGAACTCTCCCAGCTGTTCGATCTTCATACCGTCCTCACGTTTTCCACCGCGCGGCGAAGCTGGCGCGCGGCAGCCTCTACATCTTCCGCGGATACGATGGCAGAGACAACAGCCACCCCGGCAGCCCCGGCGGCCAGCATGGCCGGCGCATTCCCGCTCGTGATCCCGCCAATGGCGACCACGGGGACTCCGGCCCGCCTGGTCATGAGGCGCAGTCCCTCCACGCCCAGCGGGGGAGGGGCATCCGGCTTCGTCGGCGTGGAGAACACCGGGCTCGCGCCGATGTAGTCCGCGCCGTCCGCGGCCGCCCTCAGCGCTTCCTCCACGCTCCCGGCGGAGACGCCGAGGATCTTCTTCCTGCCGATGAGGCGGCGGGCCAGCCGCGCCGGAAGATCATCCTGTCCGACGTGGACCCCGTCCGCGTCCACGGCGAGGGCGACATCGCACCGGTCGTTGACGATGAACGGGACGCCCGCGGCCCGGCAGAGCATGGCGAGCTGGGACGCCTCCTCGATCATGCGGCGTGTGGACGCGCCCTTCTCCCGGTACTGGACCGCCGTCACCCCGCCGCGGATGGCCGCTTCCACCACGGCGAGATGGCTGCGGCCCCGGGAGAGGCCGGCGTCGGTGACGAGGTACAGGGCCAGGTTCAACCGATGTGCAGCTCTTGCTGCCGCGAGATGCACTAGTCGAGCTCCACGACGCGGGCACCTCTTGCAAGCTGAGCGGGGCTCATGTGGTACAGCTCGTCGAGCAGAGACGCGCGGAACGACCCGGGGCCTTTCGTGCCCCGCGCCGCACGTTCGGCCGCAAGGCCGTAGCAGGCCAGGGCGGAAGCCGCGGCCACCAGCCGGTCCTGCTCCACGGCGCAGAAGATGGCGACCACCGTGGTCGCCATGCATCCCGTGCCGGTGATGGTCTTCAGCATCTCGTGACCATTGTCCACGCCCAGGACGCGCGTGCCGTCGGACAGGATATCCCTCTTCCCCGTGATGGCCACGACGGTGGACCGGCGCCTGGCCAGGTCTCGGGCAACGGCGGCCGGGTCCGCAACACCTTCCACGGACTCCACGCCCCGGACCACCCCGCCGGCGCCTGCCAGCGCCCCAACCTCCCCCGAGTTGCCGCGGATCACGTCCACGTGCAGCTCGCGCAGAAGCCGCTCGCCGGTTTCATTGCGGTAGCGGGTTGCGCCCACGCCCACCGGGTCATAGACCACCGGCACCCCGCGCTCGTTCGCGCGCTTGCCCGCCATGACCATGGCTTCCACGAGCTCGGGGAACAGCGTGCCGGGATTGAGCACGAGCGCGCCCGCGGCGCCGACCATCTCCTCCACCTCTTCGCGCGCGTGGGCCATGACGGGAAGCGCGCCCAGGGCGAGGGTGGCGTTGGCGGTATCATTCATGACGACCCAGTTCGTGATGTGATGAATGAGCGGGTGCCTGCTGCGCACGCGCTCCAGGAGCTCCGCGGCAGCCGCGCCGCGGCTCGTCGTTTGAGCGGCAGTCATTTCTTCTCCTTTCTCTCCGCGAGCCCGAACACGAGGGAGAGCAGGAAGGCCGCCGCAAAGCTCGGCAGAGACCCTCCGGCCAGCCCGAGCACGGGGGGCGCCGCGGTCAGCCAGCCCGGAACGATTGCCCCGAGGGTGGCGGGATTGGCAAGATGGTAGACGACGATGCCGGCAGCCCAGGCCACGAGCGCGGTCACGCGGACTCCGCCGGTGTACCAGTACTCGCCCCCGGGCTTGTAGAACTGTTCCACATCGTAGCGCCGCTTCCTCAGCACGAAGAAGTCCGCCGTGAGCATTCCGAACAGCGGCACGAAGAAGGATCCGATCAGGAACAGGAAGTTCTGGTAGCGCGTGATGTCCAGGAACACTGCCACTCCGAGGCACGCGGCGCCGAGTGCGACAATGAGCCACCGCTGCTTCACTTTCGGAAAGAGATTCTGCAGGGAGACCGCGGCGGAGTAGAGATCTGCCCATGCATTGTGCGTTTCGTCCGCGAGAAGGATGAGGAGCGCGACCCATCCCGCCGTCAGGGCGATGGCAGAGGCGAAATCCCTCGGCTCCTGCGCGACCTTCGAGCCGAGGAGGAGCAGGGCGCCCAGGGACAGGAACCACGCGTTCGTGACGAAGAATCCGAGCATCGTGCCCCAGAAGCCCTGCCTGCTGGAGCGAGAGAACCGGTTGTAGTCCGCGACGAGCGGCAGCCACGAGATGGGAAGCGCCACGGCGAGATCAGCGCCGGCGCCGAAGGGAAGGGACCCGTCCCCCGGCTGGCTCAGCAGCTCCGCAAGGCTGTGCAATGAGAACACGTGAACGGTGAGCCAGACTCCGGTTGCCAGCGCGATCCAGACGGCAAACTTCTCCAGCCAGACGCGCACCACGCCGATCGGCCCGCCGACGCCCATCACGACGACGATTGCGGCGAACACGGCCGCCCATGCCGCGTAGCTGCCTGTTCCGAAAAGCGTGCGGGCGATGGTGGATGCAGCAACTCCCATGACGACGAACTCGAAGATCGTCCACCCCACGAGCTGCATGACGTTGAGGACCGTGGGCGCCCACGAGCCGCGGACGCCCAGGACGGGCCGCAGGAGCACCATCGTCGGCGCACCCGTAGCGCTTCCCACGGCGCCCACGAGCGCCAGGAGGAGGCAGCCTGCCGCGCTGCCGGCAAGGATCGCCAGGAGCGCGCTCCCCAGGCCGAGCCCGGGCACGAGGAACGTGCCGGCAAGCATGACGAGCAGGCCGATGCCGAGGTCACCCCAGAGAACGAGGAAGTCCGCGAAGCCCAGCACGCGATGAGCGCGGGGAACGGGTTCGATGCCCCATTCGGGCGGAGTCTGGAAACGGGGAAGGAGTTTCTGAAAGGCTCCCGGCGTCATGCGCTCCCCAGGTCTCGGGGCGGCTCAACGCCGATCTGTCGTCCCTGCGCTGGCATTATCCAGATCAGGTTCAACGGGTCTGCGGCTAACAGCCGCTATCTCAGCCCGGTCGCTACCGAGCCCCCCGAGAAAAAACAATCCTGTACCGGAAATGTAGTGAGCCCCGCACTACTCGTCAAGGAGCCGCTTCTGTCCCTCCAGGCCGCGGATCTCCTCGATGTCCTGCGTGCATTCCATGCATCCCAGGTACGATCCCCTTTCATCGCGCAGCGCGAAGAACTCGATGAGGATCTTGTGCTTCGGCGTACCCGGCTGGAGCGCGAGGTCGAGCCAGAACCGGGCCGTATCCCGGGTCCCGTTTCTCATCTCCTCCACGATGCGGACCACCCGGGGGAGGCTCTCCTCGGGATGGCAGTCGCGGAAATTGAGCCCCATGGAGCCGAGGGGGCGCCGGAAGATCCTTGTGTCGTGCTTGTTCCAGCCCACCACCTCGTCCTTCGCGTCGATGATGGTGATCTCCATGGGAACCGTTTCGAACATCGCCCGGACGACTGCCTCGCTCATTCTCTCGATCATAGGGCACGATACCACGGCGGACGGTTCCGGGTCACTTGTCCGCCGCGGCCAGCCGGCATAGGATCGGCCGGGGGGCCGGTATGCACAGGATCGTGGACGGTATTCCCGTGTGGGGAGAGCACGACCAGGCCACGCTTGCGCAGATCCGCCGCTGCGCGGCGGACAAGCAGGCGGCCCGCGCGGCGCTCATGGCGGACGGGCACAAGGGCTACTCCATGCCCATCGGCGGTGTGGTGGCCTACCGTGATGCCATTTCTCCCAGCGGGGTCGGGTACGACATTTCCTGCGGCATCCTGGCGGTCCGGGCGGACGTGGCCGCGTCGGACCTGAAAAAGGACATCGGCCCCGTGATGGATGAAATCGCGCGGACGGTCGTGTTCGGCATTGGAACCACGAGCGGGCTTGCTGTCGACGATCCGTTGTTCGACGACCCTCTGTGGAAGGACATCCCGCCGCTGGAGGCGCTGCGCGCTTCGGCCCGGGCGCAGCTCGGAACGGTCGGCTCGGGGAACCACTTCGTCGACCTGTTCGAGGACGAGGAAGGCAGGGTCTGGATCGGCATCCACTTCGGCAGCCGGGGGTTCGGCTTCCGGATTGCCAGCGGATTCCTGAACCTCGCCGCGGGACGCCCTTTCGACGCCCGCGCGCATTCCCAGAACATGGACGGGCCAGCCACGGTCCTGTCGCTGCGGACCGGCCTGGGGGAGGCGTACTGGGGAGCGATGACACTGGCGGGGCGTTACGCCTACGCTGGCCGGGACTTCGTGGCCCGTCAGGTCCTGGGCGTTCTGGGCGCGCGCTCGGCGGAGGAGGTGCACAACCACCACAACTTCGCGTGGCGCGAGACGCACGACGGCGAGGAGCTCATTGTCGTGAGGAAGGGGGCCACCCCCGCATGGCCGGGGCAGCGCGGGATCATCGGCGGCTCCATGGGTGACGTCAGCGTCATCGTGGAAGGCGTGGACAGCGAGGAATCCCGGGCGGCGCTTCGCAGCACGGTGCACGGCGCCGGCCGCGTCATGAGCCGGACGCAGGCCGCCGGAAAGCGGCGCTGGAAAAAGGGCGGGCATCGTGCGTCCACGCCCGGGCTCATCTCACGAGAGATGATGCTGGAGTGGCTGAAGCGGGAGGGAGTGGTGCTTCGCGGCGGGGGAACGGACGAAAGTCCGCACGTGTACCGAAGGCTGCCGGACGTGCTTGCCGCCCACCAGGGCACGCTGCGGATACTTCATACGCTGCGGCCGCTGGGCGTGGCAATGGCCGGCGACGACGTTTTTGATCCATATAGTGATTGATGCGCAGACAGAAGCTGTTCAGGATCGTGGTGATGCTCGTCGTGATGCTCCTCGTCATTGGCTGCGACCAGGCAACGAAGGCGGCGGCCCGGGCCGCCCTGGGGCACGGCGGCGTCGTGAGCGTGCTCGGCGGCGCTCTCATCCTGAGATACGTGGAGAATCCAGGCGCGTTCCTGAGCCTGGGGGCATGGCTGCCGGGAGCGGCGCGCCGCTGGCTGTTCGTCGCGTTCCCGCTGGCAGTGCTGGCTGCCATGGCGGTCTACGTCGCGCGCCGGCGCGCCCTGCGGGCAAGGTTCGCCGTCGGCATTGCATTGGTCGCTGGCGGAGGGCTGGGGAATCTCCTGGACCGCATCCTCCACGACGGGAGGGTGGGGGACTTCCTCAACCTCGGCCTCGGCGGCCTGCGGACGGGAATCTTCAACCTCGCGGACCTCTCGATCCTCAGTGGCTGCGTGCTCCTTCTCCTGGGAGATCGGCCCACCGAACATCCGGACCGGGAATCCGGAAAAGCACCCCCCGCAGAGGGATGAAGCGAAATGCCCCCCTTTTCCAGCCTGAATGTACCCCGGAATGGGCCCCGGACGGCGTCATCCCTTGACGCCCGGGCCGCACTATCGTAGGAAGGCTCAGATGGCTTCAATCATGCCCCCGATGAAGGAATCCCGGAAGGACCCGCGGGTCACCGGGCTCTTCATCATGCTCTTCCTTCTGTACATGTTCGACTACATCGACCGTGAGATC
The DNA here is from genome assembly GCA_035542415.1 of Spirochaetia bacterium. Taxonomy (GTDB): domain Bacteria; phylum Spirochaetota; class Spirochaetia; order SZUA-6; family Fen-1364; genus Fen-1364. Next base: position 10,767 of record DATKLM010000063.1, on the reverse strand, counting down.
GTGGCCGGCATGTTCCCCGCCATGAAGGTCGACCTCCACATGACCGACAGCCAGCTCGGCCTTCTCATCTCGGCCATCTATGCGTCGATCGTCGTGCTCGTCTTCCCGGTGTCCATCCTCGTGGACCGGTGGAGCCGCAAGAGGAGCGTAGGACTCATGGTGGCGCTGTGGAGCGTTGCCACGGGCCTTGCCGCTTTCGTGAAGACCTTCCCCCAGCTCCTGATGACGAGGTTCGCAGTCGGCATCGGGGAAGCGGGCTATTCTCCCGGCGGGACGGCCATGCTGTCCGCGATGTATCCCGCGGAGAAGCGCTCGCGGATGATGGGCCTGTGGAACGCCTCCATCCCGCTGGGCTCTCTTCTCGGCGTGGTCATCGGCGGGCTCGTCGCGCACCGCTTCGGCTGGAAGCACGCCTTCGGTCTCGTCGCGATACCGGGATTCGTGATCGGCGTCCTCTTCTTCTTCTTTGCCCGGGACTACCGGACCGTGAAGCTGGAGCGCCCGGCCACGGCCACCCGGGGCGCCGTGAAGTTCCGCACCCGGGACATCGCCCGGGAGTTCCTCCGCACGCCTTCCCTCATCCTCACGTACATCGCGTTTGCCGGAAACACGCTCCTCAGCACAGCGTATCTCGCGTGGCTTCCCTCGTACTTCAACCGGGTGCAGGGGCTCAACACCGAGCAGGCCAGCCTGAAGACCGCTTCCATCATGCTCTGGGCCATCCTGGGCGCTCCGCTGGGAGGGTTCCTCGCGGATGCGTGGATGAAGCGCAGGATCAACGCCCGCCCGCTCTTTGCCGGCGTGTCCAGCCTGGCGGCCGCCGCGGTCTGGCTCGTTTGCTTCGGCCTTCTGCAGGGCACGGCGCAGTGGGTCGTGATGATGCTCGGTGCCATCCTCACCGTCTGCTATCTCTCCGCGGCCGCCGCCGTCACCCAGGACGTGGTTCATCCGGGGCTGTGGGCGGTCTCTTTCAGCATCTGTGTCATCGTGCAGAATGCGCTGGGGAGCACCGTGGGGCCGGTCGCGGTCGGGCGGATTTCCGATGCCTACGGGCTCCCCACGGCGATGCTGCTCGTGCCCATCACCTCGATTCTCGCCGGGGTCCTTTTCCTCGGCGCCGCCGCCTTCTACCGACGTGATCTCGCGAAAGTGGACAAGGTGAAAGTAGAAATGGCCGCCTGAGGCGACACGGCCCCGGCGGAGCGCGGCCGCCCCTACCGGTCGTCCTTCGGCCGGACCGGCCTGAGCCAGACGATGGGCCCTTTCGTCGTTCCCGTCCGGAAGTACGCCGCGAAGCTGGAGAGGAGCCGCGCCCGCACGGCTGGAGTCATGCGGCGCCGTGATCCCAGCCTGATCTCTTCACGGATCCGCGCGGCTTTTGAGTCCGCAATCAGCGCGTAGAGGGGGGAGCGCTCGGCCTCCGCGAGCAGAGAGAGCGCCGCCGCACAGACCTTGTCCGGGATTCGCATGAGGATGTTCTGCAGCCTGGTCCTGTCCGTCCGGTTGATGAGATCCCTGATGGAGCGCGCTCGATCCAGCATGAAAGCCGGCTCGTATTCTCCGTGAAAAGCGCTGCCGCATCAAGCGGGTGCGGCGTTGATCTCCTGCCGTGTTCCTTCGTATCTTCTGCATAACCGACATGAGATCAGAGCCAGTCCCCCTGCGCGCCGATTCGACCGCTCGAACGGCGGAGGCAACTGTTTTCCCCATCCTCGTGGCCATCAGCCTGTCGCACCTTCTGAACGACACGCTGCAGTCCCTGATCCCGGCCATCTATCCGCTCGTCAAGGATTCCTTCCGCCTGAGCTTCGCGCAGATCGGTCTCATCACCTTCACGTTCCAGCTCACCGCCTCGCTCCTGCAGCCGGTCGTGGGCGCGCTCACGGACCGCAGGCCCCAGCCGTTTTCTCTCGCCGCCGGCATGGGGTCCACGCTGTGCGGGCTGGTGCTCCTGTCACTCGCCCAGAGCTATCCCGTGCTCCTCGTTGCCGTCGGGCTCGTCGGCCTGGGATCATCGGTCTTCCATCCCGAGTCCTCCCGCGTCGCCTACATGGCAGCCGGAGGCCGGCGCGGCCTGGCGCAGTCGGTGTTCCAGGTCGGCGGGAACGTCGGCTCCTCTCTCGGTCCTCTCCTGGCCGCGGTAATCATCGCATCCCACGGCGCGGCGCACGTGATCTGGTTCACGCCTCTTGCCCTTGCTGCCATCGCCATCCTCTGGTGGGTGGGCCGCTGGTACCAGGGACGCGTGAGCGGCGCCGACGGCCGGGCGCTCCACGCCTCACGTCCTGCCGGTCCGCCGGTCTCCCGGGCGCGCGTTCTTGTGTCCGTTGCCATCCTCCTTGTCCTGATTTTTTCCAAGTTCTTCTATCTGGCGGGGATGACGAGCTACTACACCTTCTACCTCATTGACAAGTTCGGCCTCTCCGTGCAGGCCTCGCAGTTTCACCTGTTCCTCTTCCAGTTCGCTGTTGCCGCGGGCACCGTAATCGGCGGTCCGCTCGGCGACCGGATCGGCCGCAAGTACGTGATCTGGGGCTCCATCCTCGGCGTGGCTCCGTTCTCGCTTCTCCTTCCCCACGTGGGCCTCGCAGCCACGACCGCGCTGGCGTTTCCGATCGGGATCATCCTCTCCTCCGCGTTCCCGTCCATTCTCGTGTACGCGCAGGAATTGCTGCCGGGGAACCTCGGGCTCATCTCCGGCCTGTTTTTCGGCTTCGCCTTCGGGATGGGAGGGATCGGGTCCGCGGTGCTGGGAGCCATTGCGGATTCCACGAGCATTCAGTACGTCTACCGTCTGACGGCGTTCCTCCCTCTTCTCGGATTGTTCACCGTGTTCCTTCCCTCGATCGAGCACCGGCGGCGGAGCCCCGCGTCTTGATCCGATCCCCCCGCGCCTTGTATCATCTTTCGCGGAGGTGCTTTGCATGAACAGGATTCTCCCGCTCGTGATCTTCGCCATGGTCACCGCGGGTCTCTTCGGCCAGGACATCACGCTCAAGGAACCGCAGGCAAAATCAGGCCTCGACCTCCTCGATGCAATCAAGGCCCGCGCCGCGGAGCGCAAGTTCGCCAAGAAGGACATTCCCCTCGCGGATCTGTCCACGATCCTCTGGGCCGGCAACGGCCAGAAGGGCCCGGACGCGGTCTCCGGCGCTTCCAAGGCGGGCCGCACCATCCCGTACTCGGGGGACGTTGCGTACGTGAACGTGTACGTGCTCACGGACAAGGGCGTGTATGCGTATGAACCGGAGAAGAAGCTCCTGCGGCAGACGTCAAAAGGCGATGCCCGCGGCAAGGTGACCCCGGAGAACATCAAGGAAGCGGCGTGCATGGTTCTCTTCACGTATGACTTCGCCAAGACGCCTCCTTTCCTGAAGAAAATGCCGGCGCTCATGCGCAACATGGCCGACGGCACGGCGGCCTATGCGGCGGAGAACATGATGCTCGCGGCAGCGGCGCTCAAGCTGGGATCGATCGTCATGTACAACATCACGCCGGCCGCCATCGCGCCGGTGGCCAAGCTCGGCAACGACGAGACCCCGCTGTTCATCGTCCAGCTCGGCTACACCCAGTAGCAGCAGGCGAGCATGGTGAGGGCGCCGCGCAACCGAGACGCGCGCCCGCACCGGAGGGAAGGAAGGGGGGTCTTTCAACACCGCAACAGGTGACGATCTCCCAGAAGGCCTTTTCAGGGGTTCGATTCCCCTGCCCTCCATAGCCAGGGAAGGCGAGGGCGCGCGAGTGCAGGGATGCACGGAAGCGAGCCCATAGCCATGGGGGGGGTCGAAGGTCGGCCGAGGCCATGGATGGCCGAAAGGCCGATCAAAGACAGCCAAAGAAAGTCCGGAGGTGGTCGATGAGCCCGATCGCGGCCGAGGTATGGACCATGGGCGAGCTCCTCGTGGAAGTGATGCGGCCGCGTCCCGGCCTGGACCTTGGAAAGGCGGCGCCATTCATCGGCCCATTCCCCAGCGGCGCCCCCGGCATCTTCATCGACACCGCCGCGCGCCTGGGTCACTCCGCCGCCATCATCAGCGGCGTGGGAGATGACGAGTTCGGCCGCTGCATCCTGGAGCGCTTCCGCGCGGACGGCGTGGCAACGGACCTCGTCCGCGTCTTCCCCAATCGTTCCACCGGCGTGGCCTTCGTGATGTACGAAAAGGACGGCTCTCGGAAGTTCATCTTCCACTGGGATGGCACGCCGGCCGTCATGGCGGAAGTCCCGGATGCATCCGAGATCGCCTCCGCCCGGTTCTTCCACGTCATGGGCTGCTCCCTGATGGCCAATGACGCATTCCGGGAGCGCGTGTTCGGCGCGCTCGAGCTGTTCCGTTCCCGGGGAGCGCGGATCAGCTTCGACCCGAACATCCGCTTCGAGCTCCTTGCCGGCCGGCCCGTTGACCAGATCGCCGGTCCGCTGCTCCGCAGCTGCTCCATCCTTTTTCCCGGCGAGCGGGAGGTCGTCCTTCTCAGCGGTGAAGAAACCGTGGAGCGCGCCGTGGCGTCTCTCTTTGCGCGCTACCCCATGGAGACTATCGTGCTGAAGCGCGGCCGGAAAGGCTGCACGGTGTTCCAGCGCCGCGGGTCAGCGGACGGAATCGAAAGCTTCGACGTGCCGGCGTTCCGTGTTCGCGAAGTTGATCCCACGGGCGCTGGGGACTGCTTCGATGCAGGGTTTCTGTGCGGCATCCTGGAAGGGAAAGATCCCCGGGAATCCGCGCGCCTCGCCTCTGCTGTTGGCGCGCTCAACGCGCAGGCCTTTGGCCCCATGGAGGGCCGGATAACGGCTCAGAGGGCGGCGGCGATGCTGCGCAGGCGCAGGGCATAACCGATGGACTCCACCGCGTTCTTCCTCGACATCGTGGCCGCGCAGAAGGGAGGCTCGGCGCGGGGCGTGTACTCGGTCTGCAGCGCGCATTCGGCGGTGCTGGAGGCCGCGCTCGTGCAGGCCGGCCGAAGCGGCCGTCCCGCCCTCATCGAGTCCACCGCGAACCAGGTGAACCAGGAGGGCGGGTACACGGGAATGGCGCCGGAGGACTTCCGACGAGCCGTCCGCGCCCTTGCCGCCGCGGGCAGGTTCCCCGTCGATCGCATCATCCTGGGCGGCGACCACCTCGGCCCGTACCCGTGGAGAGCTCAGGCTGCCGAAATCGCCCTGCGCCGCGCGCGGGAGCTCGTGGCCGCGAGCGTGCGGGCCGGGTACGCCAAGATCCATCTCGATGCCAGCATGCCCCTCGGCGGAGACCAGGTGACGGAGAGCGGCGCCCTGGACGCGCGGGTCGCCGCGGAGCGGGAGGCGGACCTCGCATCCGTTGCGGAGACGGCCTGGCGCGAGCTGCGCGTATCGGACCGAGACGCTTCTCCCCCGGTGTACGTCATCGGCACGGAGGTTCCGCCGCCGGGAGGCATCCGGGCGGAGGAGAACGCAGTGCCCGTGACGCCGGCCGCCGAGCTCCGGCAGACTGTCGCCCTGTGCGAAGAATCCTTCCAGGCCCGGAACCTCGGGGATGCGTGGCGGCGCGTCATTGCCTGCGTTGCCCAGCCGGGGATGGAGTTCGGGGACCAGGAAGTCCATTCCTACGATCACGCGAAAGCCGGGGACCTCTGCCGTGCGGCGCGGGAGCTGCCGGGCATCGTCGTTGAAGGACATTCGACTGATTACCAGACCCGCGCGAGCCTGAAAGCTCTCGTGCAGGACGGGGTGGCGATTCTGAAAGTCGGTCCGGCCCTCACCTTCGCGCTTCGCGAGTGCCTGTTCGGCCTGGAGGCCGTGGAGCGTGAGCTGCTGGCGGGAGCGGACCCCGGAGCGGAGCCGGGTATCAAGCCGGGAGACCCGCCGTCTCTGTCGCATCTTCAAGGGGCGCTCGAAAAGGCCATGCTGTCTGACCCGAGGCACTGGAGCGGCTACTACACCGGCAGTGAAGACGAAAAGCGCCTTGCCCGCAAGTACAGTCTGTCCGACCGGTGCCGCTACTACTGGGGCGTGCCCGCGGTGCGCGCGGCGCAGGGCGCTCTCATGAGCAACCTGGAGGCGCGGGAAATCCCGCTCCCGCTTCTCAGCCAGTTCCTCCCCCTTCAGCATCGGCGGATCATGGAGGGCCTGTGCGAGGCCAGGCCCGCCGCTCTGCTTCGAGAGAGCGTCCTCATTGTCCTGGAGGACTACGCCGCCGCTGTGGCGGGCAGCTAGACCGCCTCCGCTTCCACGCTCGCCACGCTGAACTGGCTGTTGTACAGCTCCGCGTAGAATCCTCCGCGGGCCAGCAGCTCGGCGTGGGTGCCCGTCTCCACGATCCTTCCATGGTTCATGACGAGAATGAGCTCGGCGTCACGGATGGTGGAGAGCCGGTGAGCGATGACGAAGCTCGTCCGCCCCTTCATGAGCGCGGCCATGGCTTTCCTGATCAGGACCTCGGTGCGCGTGTCCACGCTGCTCGTGGCTTCGTCAAGGATGAGGATGGACGGGTCAACGAGCACGGCGCGCGCGATGGTGATGAGCTGGCGCTGACCCTGGGAGATGTTGGAGGCCTCCTCGTTCAGCATGGTGGCGTATCCGTCGGGAAGCGTGCGGATGAAGTGGTCGGCGTGGGCGGCAATGGCCGCCTGGCGCACCTCCTCGTCCGTGGCGTTCTCCCTTCCATACGCGATGTTCTCCCGGATCGTACCGTTGAACAGCCACGTGTCCTGGAGCACCATGCCGAAGAAACGGCGGTAGCTCCCCCGCGCGAACTCCCGGATGTCCACGCCGTCAACGGAGATCCGGCCGCCCTGGATCTCGTAGAAGCGCATGAGGAGGTTCACCAGCGTGGTCTTTCCAGCACCCGTCGGTCCGACGATGGCGATGGTGTGGCCTGCCTTCACGTCGATGTTCATTCCTTCGATCAGGGGCTCATCGGTCCTGTAGCTGAACTGGACCGACTCGAACCTGACGTCACCGCGGGGATCCGTGAGCGTCCGTGCCGTGGCGGCGTCCGGCGCTTCCTCGGGTTCATCGAGGAGCTCGAAGACGCGTTCCGCCGAGGCGATTGTGCTCTGAAGGACATTTGCCATGTTGGCCGTCTGGGCGATGGGCCAGGTAAACTGCTTGGAGTACGAAATGAAGGCCAGGATGTCGCCGATGGGAATGGCGTTGCGCATCACCATGATTCCACCGACGACGGCGATGGCGACGTACCCGACGTTGTTGACGAACGTGATGAGCGGCATCAGGAGGCCGGAGATGAACTGGGCGCGCCAGCTCGCCTCGTACAGCTCGCCGTTGATCGCGTTGAACTTTTCGATGCTCCGCCGCTCACGGCCAAAGGCCTTCACGATGGCGTGGCCGGTGTACATCTCCTCCACGTGTCCGTTCAGGGCCCCCAGGCCCTTCCACTGCGCGGCAAAGTGCTTCTGGGACCGGGGAGCCACCAGGCGTGTCACGAGAATGCTGATCGGGATCACGCCGGCGATGATCAGCGTCAGGAGCGGGCTGATCGTGATCATCATGATCACGATCCCCACGATCGTGACGAGGGACGTGATGATCTGCATGAGGCCCTGCTGGAGTGTCGTGGCCACGTTGTCCACGTCATTCGTGACCCGGCTCATGATCTCTCCATGGGTCCGGCCGTCGAAGAACGACAGGGGCAGGCGGTTGAGCTTCTCACTCACGTCGCGACGCATGTCGTAGACGGTCTTCTGGGCCACTCCCGCCATGATGAGCTGCTGCAGATAGCTGAAGAGCGAGCTCGCCGCGTAGAGCCCGACGAGAAGGAGCACCATGTGCCAGATCGAGGTGAAGTCGACGTGGCGGGCCTTCACGCCCTCGAAGATCATCGTCGTCGCGCCGCCCATGATCTTCGGCGCGAAGATCGCGAAGACGGTTCCCAGGATGGCCAGCACGAACACCAGCGTGAGCGCTGCCCCCCGCGGCTTCAGGTAGCGCAGAAGACGCCGCAGCGTCTTTCCGAAGTTCTTCGGCTTCTCCGCCGGCATGCCGCCCATCATGTGACCGCCCCCGAAGCCGCCCCTCCCGCGGGGCATCGGGGCACCTGCCGGCCGCGCGGGGGAACCTGTCCGTCTCTGTCCGTCGCTCATGCCAGGGCCTCCTCGGTGAGCTGCGAGGCCACGATTTCACGGTACACCTGGCAGGTCCGCACGAGCTCGCGGTGCGTGCCCGTTCCGACCACGACGCCGTCGTCCAGAACGATGATCCGGTCCGCGTCCAGGATCGTGTTGACTCTCTGCGCCACGATGAGAACCGTCGCGTCCGCCGTTTCTTCCTTCAGAGCCGCGCGGAGGGCGGCGTCCGTCTTGAAGTCCAGGGCGGAGAACGTGTCGTCGAAGACGTAGATCTCGGGCTTGCGCACCAGGGCTCGCGCGACGGCGAGTCTCTGCTTCTGCCCTCCGGAGAGGTTCGTCCCGCCCTGGGCCACCATGGACTGGAACCCCTCCGTCATCGCCAGGACGAACTCCGTTGCCTGCGCGATCTCCGCGGCGCGCGCCACTTCCGTGTCGGTGGCATCGTCCTTTCCGTAGCGGATGTTGGCCGCGATGGTGTCGTTGAAGAGCACCGCCCTCTGCGGCACGAAGCCGAGCTTGGTCCGCAGCCGCTCCTGCGGCATCTCGCGGATGTCCACGCCATCCACGAGGATGGCGCCGCTGTCCACGTCGTAGAACCGCGGGATGAGGTTCACGAGCGTGGACTTGCCGGCGCCGGTTCCGCCGATGATGGCCGTTACCTCCCCGGGCCGGGCGCTGAAGGATATGCCGCGGACGGCCGGCTCCTCCGCGCCGGGGTAGCTGAAGGTGACGTTGCGGAACTCGATGAAGCCGCGCTCCTCCTCGGCGGACCGTGCCCCCTCGGAGTCCCGTATGCCCGGCTCCAGGGCCAGCACCTCGTGGATCCTCCCTGCGGAGGCGGAGGCCCGGGGCAGCATGATGAACAGGAACGACACCATGAGAACGGCGAACATGATCTGCATGGCGTACTGAATGAAAGCCATGAGGCTGCCGATCTGCATGCCGCCCATGTCGATGAGCTTCGCGCCGAACCAGAGGATGGTGAGGCTCGTCAGGTTCATGACGAGCATGAGGAGGGGGAACAGAAGCGCCATGAGCCTGTTCACCGTGATGGACGCTGCCGTGAGATCGAGGTTCGCCTCGTCGAAGCGCTTCCTTTCATGGTCCAGCCGGTCGAAGGCGCGCACCACGCGGACGCCCGTGAGGCCTTCCCGCATCACGAGGTTGATCCGGTCGATCTTCGCCTGGATGGCACGGAAGAGCGGCAGGCCCCGGGAGGCAACGAGGATGATGATTGCCGCGATGACGGGGATGGCAACGGCCAGGACCCACGTGAGCTTTGATTCGAGCTGGACGGCCATGATGACGCCGCCGATGGCCAGGAGGGGCGCCATGATCATCATGCGCATGACGACCATCGCGAAGTTCTGCACCTGCGTGATGTCGTTCGTCGTACGCGTGATGAGGGACGGGGTCCCGATCCTGTCGAACTCGTGCAGCGAGAAGAGCTCCACGCGCTCGAACACGATCCGGCGCAGGTCGCGCCCGTACCCCATGCCGACCTTCGCGGAGAACCAGCTCGCGAAGATCGAGCACGCAGCGTCCGCCAGCGTCACGGCCAGCATGATGCCGCCGAAGCGAAGAATGTAGAGAAGGTCGCCCCTCACCACGCCGACGTTGATGATGCCTGCCATGAGCGTGGGAAGGTACAGCTCGGCGAGAGCCGTGAGGAACGTGAGGCCCAGGACAAGCGCGATGGGCGCCGCGAAAGGCCTCAGGTAGCGGAACAGCTTCAGCATGGTGTCTCCCTGGCAATGCAGTCGGTCTTGCCTTGAATATATTGCGCGGCATAACGAAAAGTTATTCCTCTTTCATGGGCTTTCTATGGCGTTTCCTCTTCGGGCACTCTATCTTCTGGATCAAACACCACAGGGAGGCATGTGAGTCATGAAAAAAAAACCGTGGACCTCGGCCCTTCTGCCAGCGCTCATGGCGCTGCTCCTCTTTCCGGCTGCAGGCGCGTCCGCAGAGGAGACTGTGCCGGCGCCGCGGGAAATCGTGACTCTTGACCAGGTGATCTCCGCCGCGCGCTCCGGCGCGCCCGGCCTGAAGCTCGCGGGAATCACGGCGGACACGGCCCGCTCCCAGCTCACCCAGGTCCAGGCGACCAACGGGCTCGCCCTGGGGGCGAAGGCCGGCTACTTCCACCAGGGGAACCTGCCGGGCACCGCCGCCGCTGCGAGCGCGAGCGGATCCGGGCTGAACGGGGAGAACATCCAGGGCGGAGTCACGCTGTCGGGACCCACGAGCGTCGGCCTCACCGCACCTGCCACGAGCGTCGGCCTCACTGCCCAGCACACCATCCCGGACAGCGCGGCGAGCGGCCCGGCGAGCTCCCTCAATCTTTCGGCAAGCCAGACTGTTTTCGACGGCTATCCTGGAGGCCGCGCTGCCGCGGCCGTTCAGCAGGCAACCTCCACGTACCGCGCAGCCCAGGTTGCATATGATGCCTCCATGAAGAGCACGCTGTACCAGGTGAAGCAGGCCTACTACGCGCTCCTGGGAGATCAGAACACGGTGCTCATCCGCCAGGCGGCCGTCGGCCAGGCTGAGCAGAATCTCGCGTATTACCAGGGATTGCTCACGGCACAGCGGGCCACGCAGCTGGACGTTCTCCAGAACCAGGTGGCCCTGACGCAGGCCCAGCTCGACCTTCGAGCCGCTCAGAACACGGTGGACGTGGACCGCAGGAACCTTTCGCTGGACATC
>DATKLM010000062.1:0-19859 GCA_035542415.1 Spirochaetia bacterium | reverse complement strand
CTCATGAGACTCTCTGATGAGCTTCGGAGCCCTGCGCTTCCTCGGCGTCTGCCGTGGCGGTTCCTCGCCCCGGCGCTCGCCCTGGAAGGACTTCCTGCCGCCGGCGCAATCATTTCCGGGCACGGTGTGAAGCTTTCCAGCAGGGGCAACCGGATCTATTGGGAGCGTTGTATTGTCAGCGGAGGCAAAAAAGGCTATTTTATAGAAGCCTCTGACGCCGGAAGCGCGAGCCTGTGGGGCGTCGGCGTGCGCGTGGACCTTGCCCGGGTAAGTGAAAAATGGAGTCCCGAGGCGGGAGAGTCTGTCCTCCTCTGGCGGGAGATCGTCCCGCCGCTTGTCCTGCGAACGCGGAGAGCAGGGGATCAGATCATCCTGGAAAGCGGTACGACATCCCTCAAGGAGTTGTTCGCCGGCTGGAAGGTCACCACGAGGGGCAGGCAGCTGATTCCCCTTCTCGTGGACCGCAAGGGGGTCGTGGCGGTCCTGGGCAGCGCGGTGGGACTCGGGGACCGTGTTCGGGCGGGCGCCCGTGCTCTTCCGGGAGGGAGAGCGGAGCGCATCGTGGTTCGCACTAGCAGAAACTTGGAAGAGGATCGTGAGCAACAACAACGACAACCGTGACGATAAGGGACCCGATCCCCGGATCCCCCGGTTCAATTTCAACAATAGAATAGCGCTGATCTCGCTCCTGATCCTGGTATCTTTCTTCATCTTCTTCTTCGTCTACAACGACCGCAGCATGTCTCAGGAGATTCCCTACTCGACCTTCCAGACCTATCTGGACACCGGCCAGGTGGACTGGGTGAAGGTCATCAACATTGACCGTGATCTATACGAAATCCAGGGTGCTCTGAAGTCCAAGGGGGGGGAGGTGAACCTCTTCAAGACCACCATCCCCTACCAGGACAACGATCTGATGAAGACCCTGCGGGAGAAGGACGTGAAGGTTTCCGGGGGGGCCAAGGCCGTCTCCCCCCTCGCCGTCCTGATCCAGTTCCTCCCGTGGGCGATCATGTTCTTCTTCGTCTGGTTCATGTTCCGCCAGGTTCAGGGAAACGGGAACAAGGCCTTTTCCTTCGGGAAGAGCCGGGCCAAGCGCTATCTCGAAGGGAGCAAGCGGATCACGTTCACGGACGTGGCGGGCCAGGACGAGGCCAAGTACGAGCTGCAGGAAGTCGTGGAGTTCCTCAAGAGCCCGCAGAAGTTCTCCCGCCTGGGGGCCAAGATCCCCAAGGGCGTGCTCCTCGTCGGCATGCCCGGAACCGGCAAGACGCTCCTGGCGAAGGCCATCGCCGGAGAGGCGAACGTCGCCTTTTTCCACATGTCCGGCTCTGACTTCGTGGAGATGTTCGTCGGGGTGGGCGCCAGCCGGGTCCGCGACCTGTTCGAACAGGGACGCCGGCACGCCCCCTGCATCCTTTTTATTGACGAGCTGGACGCCGTGGGGCGGACCCGGGGCGCCGGCTACGGCGGGGGTCATGACGAGCGCGAGCAGACCCTCAACCAGATGCTCGTGGAGATGGACGGGTTCGACACGAAGGACGGGGTGATTATTCTCGCGGCCACGAACAGGCCGGATGTGCTGGACCCCGCTCTCCTGCGGCCTGGCCGCTTCGACCGGCAGGTCGTCGTGGACATGCCGGACGTGAAGGAGAGGGAGCTCATCCTCAAGCTGCACGCCCGCAAGCTTCCGCTGGCCTCCAACGTCGACCTTAGTCGGCTCGCCCGCGCCACCCCCGGCTCGTCAGGAGCGGACCTTGCAAACCTCGTGAACGAAGCGGCCCTCTTCGCCGGGCGCGGGGACAAGGACGCGGTGGACATGGCTGACTTCGAGGAGGCGCGCGACAAGACACTGATGGGGATCGCGCGCAAGTCCAAGGTGATCCCTCCCAAGGAGAAGCAGATGACGGCCGTCCACGAGGCGGGTCACGGGCTCCTCCATTATTACCTGAAAAATGCCGATCCGCTGCACAAGATCACGATCATCCCGCATGGAAGGGCGCTCGGGTTGGTGTCCTCTCTTCCGGAGAATGACACGTACTCACGCAACAAGGGGTGGCTTGAGGACCGGATCACCATTGACATGGGGGGATACGCGGCGGAGAAGATCTTCTACAATGAGACGACCACGGGGGCGTCGAACGACCTCGAGCAGGCGACGGATCTCGCCCGCCGGATGGTGTGCGAGTGGGGAATGAGCGACGTTCTGGGCCCCATCGCATACGGGCAGAAGGAAGAGCCAATCTTTCTCGGCAAGGAGATCGCGCGGCACAAGGACTACTCGGAAGATACCGCGCGGGCCATCGACAACGAAATCAAGAAGATCGTCCAGAAGTCCCTTGATGATGCCCTGCGGATCCTCACGGAGCACAAGGACCAGGTGAAGCTCCTCAGCGAGACGCTCATCGTTCGGGAGAACCTGGATGACGACGAGATTCGGGCGCTTCTCGGTTTTCCTCCGAGAAAGAAGGACAACGAATCGGACGGTGCGCCGGTGACGGCGGCAGCCGCCCGGCCCCGGTAGGGCCCGGTCCCGCATGGTCGCGGCTGCAAGTGGTGAATCTATCTGCCGCTACCGCGCTTCGCGCGGTCCGGGCCCGGGCCGGTCGTTCATGGGAGAAAGCCGTTTTCTTCCGGTGCTCATGGTCCTTTTTCTTTCGGCGGGCATGCTTGCCGCCGAGACCACCGGGGCGGATGCGTCCCGTGCGGAGGCTGATTCGTGGCTGGAAAGAGCCAGAGCGGCTTTCGCTGCCGGCTCCATAACGCAGACCGCAGATCTGCTGGCGCCTGCCCTCCAGCTTTCCCCGGACTACTCCGAAGCGCTGTATCTGCGGGCGCGCGTGGAGCTCTCCACCCAGGAAGGGACGCCAGCCGGCGTCCAGGATCTGCGCCGGGCTCTCTCCTCTGATACCTGGAACGGAACGGACCCGGCTGCTGCGCGCCAGGATCTTGCCGAGGTCCTTGTCAGAACCGGGCGGATCGCTGAAGCCCGGACGCTCCTGGAAGCGCTTGCCTCCCGTGATGCCTCGGATCCCCGCACCTTCATCCTGCTCGCGCGGCTGCAGGCCCGCTCGGGAGACACCGCCTCTCTGAGACGGACTCTCTTCGACGCCTCCTCCCAGTTTCCCCTGGTGGATGATTTCGCGTTCATGACCTCTGCGCTCCTGGTGCAGGAGGGCAGGCGTGCTGACGCCCGCCGGGTGATCGCCACCCAGATCAAGGTGCATCCAGACAACCCCGCGCTCGTCCTGCGCGCGGCGCAGCTTGAGCCGGGCGCCGCGGCGAAGCTGGCCCAGGTCGAGCAATACGGTCAGCAGGGCGGAAAGGATCCTCTGGCTGCGGTGATCGCGCTGGAAGCTCCGTCCCGGGACCAGCAGAAGTACCTTTCGCAGTTCATCGACCAGGGCGGCCTTTCACATGAGGAGCTCCTGGAAAGGGTCGCGGCCGTGGCGCGTGGGACGCCCCGGCTCAGGGACGCACTGCAGAGCGCCCTGGCGGGATTCAGCGGCAACCGGGATCTCGACTCGAACGGGGACGGCTTCTACGAGGAGCGCTGGACGTTTTCTTCGGGCTCCGCCGCTTCGTGGGTCCGGGATGCGGCTGAGGACGGAGTTCCCGAGTATTCTGCGACATTGCAGAACGGCGCTCCGACATCCGTCACGTGGAGACCGGACCCCCGTACGGAGATCACCCTTTCCTACAGCGCCTATCCCGCCGCGGAATCAGCTCGCCAGAGTGTCGTTCGCCCTGCGGACGGCTCCATGGTTCCACCCGCGGGCGGATCCACGTCCTTCCTTCTCGTTCCCTATTCCGTCACCGTGCCCATCATGCTGTCCAGCGCGCCCAAGGGCTTTGCCCCCCGGGTGTCCTCCAGCCTCCGTCTTCCCTCCCTGGAAGCGCTTCGGCGTTCAAGCTGGAGGATTGAAGAGCTCGGTCCGGACGGCGCTCTGCTCCGGAGGATCGATCTTTTGGCAGGAAAAAGGGTGTACATGGAAGAGGACACGAAGGGCAGCGGAAAGATCGACCACAAACTGTGGTATTCCAACGGCCAGCCCGCGCGCGGGGCCCGGGACCTGAACGGCAGCGGCAGGTTCGACGTGGAGGAGACCTGGAGCAACGGGCAGCTTGTTTCCATCACGGCAGACACGAATGACGACGGGAAGGTCGACTACCGGGAGCGCTTTGGCGCAAGTCCCATGAAGTCGTGGGACTTCAACGGGGACGGCATCGTCGACAGCCGTGAGTACCCCGCGGGCAATGGCCGCGTCGTCCGGGACTTTTCCACCGCAATGAACGGTACGTTCGATCTGAGCCTGATCTGGGAAGGGGACAGGCTCGTCGGGGTCAGGAGAAACGGTCAGGACGTGCCCGTGAACCGTGACTCCGGGCGGGGGATCGTCTGGATCGGCCCGGCCGGCGCCCCGTCAGCCGCCCTGAGCGGCGAATCCGCCGAGGGGTTCGTCATGGCCGGCGGGAAGGAATACCTCGTGTTCCGACACGCCGGCGTCACCTATGCGGAGGAGCTCCCGTGAAGTCCCCGATCTTCCCGATCGTTCCCATCGTCCTTTCTGCCCTTGTCCTTACGGCATGTCCGTCCACCCCGCCCACCCCCGAGGCTCCGCCCCTCCCGGAGGTCAGAATCAAGGAGATCCAGGATCTGACGTCCTCCGGTTCTTTCCTCCAGAGCCTCCAGGAAATATCATGGCTGAGGCGGGAGAAGGAGGGTGAAGTCCCCGCGGCGGACCTCGACACTCTGCAGACCGGCGCGGTGAACGCCCTCAGCTCGGCTTTCATGAAAGCCGTGGACGAGAAGAAGTACGGTGACGCCCTTCGGTACTTCAACTCCGCCGCAGCGATGGGCATGCCGTCCATCACCGGGGCGTGGACCGAGCGGTCTATCCTAGGAAACAGGGCAGAAAGCGAGCACGCCTCCGGAAACGACGTGGTCGCGCTCGTGGACCGCCTGCAGGCGGTGTCGCTTCCCGGGTCCACGCCGGAGGACGTATCCGCGGCCTACGACGTCGCGGCCCGGCTCGGGAACCGCGCCGTCGTCCGCCATCTCATTGACGTCATGAAGAAGAGGGGGATGGCCGTGCCGGCCGCGGCCGCGTCCATGACGGACGCCGCGCCGTCGTTCCCCCAGATGCTCACCGGCACCGTCACGATCCTGGTGGACCGGGGAATCAGGGTCCAGAACGGAGTCGGCTACCCGGACCAGATCATCGGGAGCGGATTCTTCATCGACTCCCGCGGGTACATCCTCACGAACCACCACGTGATCAAGAGCGAGGTCGATCCCAAGGACAAGGGGTACTCGCGCCTGTACATCAGGCTTTCCGAAAGCCCCGCGGGAGAGCGGATCCCGGCCAAGGTCATCGGCTACGACCCGATCTTCGACCTCGCGCTCATCAAGACGGAGCTTACCGCGGCCTTCACGTTCGGCGGCTTCGGCGCGGAAACGGTGGCTCCCGGAGAGAGGATCTACGCGATCGGGTCCCCCGCCGGGCTCGAAAAGACGATCACTTCGGGCATCGTGTCCGCCATGGGCCGGCACCTGCTGCAAATGGGCGACGTCATGCAGGTGGACGTGCCTCTCAACCCGGGGAACAGCGGCGGACCGCTCCTCAATGAGAAGGGCGACCTCGTCGGGGTCGGCTTTGCCGGGCTGGAGCAGTTCCAGGGTCTGAACTTCGCCGTGCCGTACCGCTGGATCGAGAAGGTTATCCCCGCGCTCTACAACGGCGGAGAGGCAGTCCACCCCTGGCTCGGGATCGCGCTGGCGGAGACGGACAAGGGGCTCGAGGTGGTCTACAGCGTTCCCGGTGAGCCGGGCGCGCAGGCCGGCATCAAGGCGGGAGACGTCATCGACACCGTTGACGGGGAGCATTTCGCCAAGATCCAGGAGGTCCAGGAGGCCCTCCTGGCGCATTCACCGCCCACGCTCGTCCGCGTGGCCTTTCACCGGGGCACAAAGGCCTTGGAGGGCGTCCTCTGCCTTGCCTCCCGGCCCGAGCGTCCGATCGAGGTCGCTCTCAAGCGGGATACGCGGGACAACGTGCTGTACCCTCTGTTCGGCATGAAGCTGGAGAAGGTCGGCAGCTTCTTCTGGAGCAATGACTACGTGGTCCGGCGGGTGACCCGCGGATCCGTGGCGGACCAGTCGGGACTCTCGGAGAATGACCCGCTGTCCATCCAGGACTGGAAAGTGGATACGGACAAGGGCTTTGCTGCGTTGCTTCTTGTCATCAAGAAGAGGAAGGCCGGTTTCATCGAGAGCGCCGTCCAGATCGCCGCGGACCTGGAGACGGACAACTTCATCTAGGGCGCCGTTGCCCTAGGACACAGCCGCCTTGGCCCTCTTTCGCAGAGTGACCTCGTTCCCCGCGTCGTTGAATACCACTTCGTCGAAGTAGATCCTTGTGAGCAGAATCCCCCTCCCGTTGAACGAGAGGAGGTTCTCCGGCGCCACCTCGGGGAGGTTCCTCCAGTCGAAACCGTCTCCCTCGTCCCGGATCGTGATCTGGAACAGCTCCGGCGTCAGCCGTGAATCGATGAAGACCCTCCGCCGCGCCCGCGCCTGGTCACTCATGCGCTCGGCGATCAGCTCGGCGAGACGGCCGTCGTGGATGGCGGCGTTCTTCTCCTCGAAGCTGATGCCGAGGTTCCCGTGCTCGACGGCATTCGTGATGATCTCCTCGATCCCGATCTTGAGGTTGAGGATGTCCTCCTCCGGCAGGATCGCCGGAAGCTGGAGACTCGCCTGGTTGATGATGGGGAAGTAGAACAGCTCTCCCGGGGGAAGGACGAAATGTTTCGTTTCCTCCACGAGGTGCGGAGAGAACAGCGTGGAGCGGGCCGCCTCCAGACGGAAGCTCACTACCTTGCGGATCTCCTCGATGAGCTCCCGCACCACGAACGGCTTCTTGAAGAAGTTCGTCGCCCCGCCGCGCAGCGCATCCAGGAGTATTTCCTCATTGCCCTGGCCGGTCATGAGGATCACGGCGGCCGTTCGGTCGATGCCGCGGATCTCCGTGAGGAGGGCAAGTCCGTCCATGTGCGGCATCTTGATGTCGGACACGACGACCGCGGGCGCCCGCGAGCGGAACAGGCTGATGGCCTCCTCTCCGTTGCTGGCGGGGATGGGATCGAAGCCTTCCCGTTCCAGCAGGCGCAGGAGAAGGGAACGCAGCGCTTCTTCGTCGTCGACGACCAGAACACTCGGTCTGGTTCCTCCGCTCACGCGGGAAGCCTACGAGGCGTGCCTGCTGCTGTCAAGGCGCGTTCGCGCCGGGGCGCCGTCAATTGAAGAAAGGCGCGCCTTCCGCTATACTGCCGCACCGAACAGGACGTCGTGCCGCCACGACACCGCGGGGAGCGCGGCTTGGAAAACCGAAGGATACGCAACTTCTGCATCATCGCCCATATCGACCACGGGAAATCCACGCTGGCCGACAGGTTCATCCAGCGGGCGCGTCTCGTCTCCGAGAGAGATTTCCATGACCAGATCCTGGACAACATGGATATCGAGAGGGAGCGGGGGATCACCATCAAGAGCCAGGCCGTCGCCATTCCCTACCGCGCACGGGACGGAGAGGACTACATCCTGAATCTCGTGGACACCCCGGGACACGTGGACTTCTCCTACGAAGTGTCGCGCTCCATCTCTGCCTGTGAGGGCGCCGTGCTTCTCATTGACGCGAGCCAGGGCGTGGAGGCCCAGACGCTGGCCAACATGTACATGGCCATCGAGCACGACCTGGAGATCATTCCGGTGATCAACAAGATCGATCTGCCGAGCGCCGACATCGAGGGCGTGAGGAAGCAGATCAGCCACGACCTCGGCCTCGACCCGGACGGGGCGCTGCTGGTGTCGGGGAAGCTGGGGACGGGGGTGGATGACCTGTGCGAGGCCATCGTGCAGCGCGTGCCCCCGCCGCAGGGCGGCCCGGAGGAGCCTCTCAAGGCGCTCATTTTCGATTCCCACTACGACGTGTACCGGGGAGTCATCGTCCACGTCCGCGTGTACGAGGGGACGCTGCGGCCCGGCCAGACGATCCGTTTCTGGTCCAACGGCTCGTTCTACAAGGTGGAGGAAACCGGCATTTTCCGGCTCGGCCTCGTCACCGCCCCGTCACTCGGTCCGGGGGAGGTCGGCTACCTCATCGCCGGGATCAAGACCATCGCGGACACGCGGGTCGGCGATACGGTGACCGACCACGAGCGGCCGTGCGCCAAACCGCTCGCCGGCTTCCGCGAGGTCAAACCGGTCGTCTTTTCCTCGATCTACCCGGTGGATGCGAATGACTACGAGGAGCTCGTGGAGGCCATGGCGAAGCTCAAGCTGAACGACGCCTCTCTCGTCTACGAGAAGGACTCCTCCGTGGCCCTCGGGTACGGCTTCCGCTGCGGGTTCCTCGGCCTCCTGCACCTGGAGATCGTGCAGGAGCGCCTGGAGCGCGAGTTCGAGATGTCCATCGTGTTCACGGCGCCGTCGGTCCAGTACCACCTCACGCTCCAGGGCGGCAAGGAGGTGCTCATCGACAACCCGGCCATGTTCCCTGATCCTTCCCAGATCCAGGACTCCGAGGAGCCGTACATTTCAGCGAGCATGATCACCCCGGCGCAGTACCTCGGCAACGTCATCACGCTGTGCCTGGAGAAGCGGGGGACGCAGAAGAGCATGAACTACCTCGACGAGAAGCGGGTGGAGCTGGTGTTTGAGATGCCGCTCGCCGAGGTCGTGTTCGATTTCTACGACCGGCTGAAGTCGATCAGCCGGGGATATGCCTCTTTCGACTACCACATCCTGGGGTTCCGTCCTACCCAGCTCGTGAAGCTGGACATATTGTTGAACGGCAAGATCGTGGACGCGCTCGCCCAGCTCGTGTTCCGCGGCAACGCGTACCAGACCGCGCGCCGCGTCTGCGAGCGCCTTCGTGACGAGATCCCCCGGCACCAGTTCAAGATCGCCATCCAGGGCGCCATTGGCAGCCAGATCATCGCCCGAGAGACCGTCAACGCGTTCCGCAAGGACGTGACGGCCAAGTGCTACGGCGGTGACATCACGCGAAAGCGCAAGCTGCTGGAAAAGCAGAAGGAAGGCAAGAAGCGCATGAAGATGGTGGGCGAGGTGGAGCTGCCCCAGTCCGCATTCCTCGCCGTGCTGAAGACCTCAGAGGAGTGAGGCGGCCCGGCGCAGCCTTTCCTTGTAGGTGCGCGCCGCCGCGCCCGCCCGGGCAAAAAAGCTCCTGCCGGGAACCGTATCATCCGGCGGGTCGGGGAAATGCACCCACGCATAATCTCCCTCCCGCAGGAACTCGAGACATTCTGCCGCCGCCTCACCCGATTTCGCCGCTTCCCCGACCAGTTTCTCACCTGCGGCCAGGATCCGCGCTTCGGCCTGGAGGAACGCCGCCACTGCGGATCGCGAAAACGGCCTGGTGTCGGTGCCGGAGATCTGCCTCCCGGTCCGGGAACCCCCGCGCGCCAACGACGCCAGATCCGGGCTGCGGGCGCGCCGGGCGCCGAGGTCGAGGCCGGTCGTTCCAAGGTCGACGACACGTCCGCCCGCGCCCTGGATTGTTCGGACCAGTCCTTCCCGATAGGATAGCATCACAGAGTCCGTCAGCACGGGCATTCCGTTCTTGTCCGCGGAGACCGAGGGGGACCTGGCGTGGATTGCCTGAAACGCATCCGAGCCGACCGCTGACGTGCGCATGGCAGTGCAGAGGCCCGCAAGGTGCCGCGGCGTTCCACGCGCATGGGTCCGGCCGCCGGAAAAGCTGAAGTCCAGGCCTGTCACGTAGACGTTCGCTGTCGTCAGGCGGAGGGCCGCGTGGACCGCGGCAACACCGACCGAGCCCAGGGCAGGGAAAACGGCCGGGAGGAGCCCGGCACGCTCGAGCCTTCCGAAGATCCGCAGGGGCGCGAACTCGGAGCTGAAGAAGAACGTCCTGCCGGGAAAGAGACGCGGCACGAGCGGGTGGCACGAAAGATCGCAGGCAAGGATCACCTCGGAGCCTCGGTCCGCGAGGAAATCCTCCAGGTTTGCCGCCTGTGCTTCGAGGGCGATGACGACGTCAGGGGAGAGCCCCTCTGCGCAGAGCCGCGGAAGAGCCGTGTCCACCGCGAGAAGGACCACGCAACCGCGAGAAGCGCGGATGAGGGGAATGGCGTCGTCCAGGGACGGGCCCGCGGCCGCGACGATGATGGGAAGGGACGTCGAGAGGGCGGAGAAGTCACCGGCAAAGGGAAGAGAGCCGATGTTGGAGATCGCGTTGCGGACCTGGAGGCTGCCCAGCGCGATCAGGGTGAGGCGGTTGCGCCAGTGCTCCCGGAGCCCGGCTTCGAGGAGGCGGCGGACGCCGGCATAGAACGCCGGGGCAAGGCGGTACCCGGCGGAAAGCGGCACCTCGATCACCCGGCGGAAGCGTCCCGGGCCCATGGTGTGCAGCGCCTGGATCGCGGCTTCCTCCGAATCCGAGCGGATCACCAGCAGACGGGAATCCCGCGGCAAACCGGCGGCCATGGCGAGCGCCATGATCTGCTGGTGTGCCTCTACGCACAGAACGGCGCAGCCGTCCGGGAGTCGTTCCAGCAGCTCTGCCAGGCCATGACCCAGGCCGACGGAAGGAACGAGGATCAGCGTGCGGGGAGACAGCGAAACCGCGCGCGCCTTTCGGCGCGCGTATTCAACCGGATCCGAGGAGGGATAGAGGGAGACGGCCTTCCAGACCGCCGTCAGGCCCTTTTCGGTCGGGAGGAGAACCGGCTCCTCGTCGGTCACGCCGCTTCCTAGGGCTGCCTTTGCCGTCTGAAGGTCTGGGCATAGGCCTCAAAGAAGTTGTCCTGCAGCTTCCCCGGCGCCATGATGGCAGCCGCAATGTCCGACTGCGCGGACTGGCTGGCCGCGTAGTCGATCCACCCGCCGAGAAGGTTCACCGTGGAGTCCGGCATCTGCCTCTCTCCGAGGAGCTTCAGCACGAGGATCTGGTCGTCCAGGACGACTGGCTGTGACGGCTGGTCCTTGCCCAGGGCGAAAGCCCGGTAGAAAAACTCATCACTGTACACGGCGTTTGAGGGTGTGGCGCTCTGCGGCACGGCCTGGAACGGGACGAAGGAGAAGACGTTCTGAAGGTTGATCGGGAAATAGTCCGTGTGCTGGACCGTCAGTCCGGCATCCAGCGCGGCGCGGGGGAAGCCGACCTGCGCGGCGCGGCGCGAGAGCTGGGCCGCCTTCTCATTGAAGTAGTCCTCGATCTTTCCCTTCTCATAGCGCGTGAGGTACGCCTTGACGTCATCGAGGACGGTCGGATTGGAAAAGTCGGGAGAAGTCGCCTCGGCATCACAGCGGTAGATCAACCAGCTGTTGTAGCTCGTCTTCAGGACCTCGCTTACCTCGCCGGCCTTCAGGGAAAGGACCTGGTTGGCCGTGTCCTTGTTCTCGAAATCTGCCTGCAGGTCGTACGCATAGCGCCAACCCATGTCTCCGCCCTTGTCCGCGGAGGCGTCCTTGGAGTACGTCTTGGCCAGTTCCTCGAAGCTGCTCACCTTGTCCACGAGCTTGCGGCGGATCTGGGCGGCGTCCGCCTCGCTGGACTTGATGAGGATCCTGCTGACCTTGATCTTCTGGAACCTCGACTTGTTGGCCTCCCCATATTTGCGCACTTCTTCCTGGGGAAAGGAGGCAAAGGGCCAGCTCACGAACTGGATGCTCCGCTCGGGCTTCGCCATGGAGGCGATGAAGCTCGACTCGTGAGACCCCGTCTTCACACCGGTGATGATATCCGTCGTCATCCGGGCCGCGATCAGGTTCTCCCGGTAGAGTTTGCGGGTGGACGCGTGCTCCTGGCCGGAGGCCTTGTGGTACCGCTCCTCGCTGAACTTGCCGTTCTCATCGAGGTAGCCGGGATAGGAAAGGAGGGCCTGGTCCACGGCGTCATCGGAAATCTGGAGCCCCGATTTTTCGGCAATGAGCAGCTCGGCAACGTGCATCGCCGTCTGCTGGAACGCCTGGTACCAGACCGCCTGGCTCACCGCCTCCGGGTTCTGGCTCTGGTTCGGGTCCCTGCTCCGCATGTAGGAGGCGAACCGGTTGACCTGGTCGGCAAAGTAGCCGCCGGGGTAGAACGCGATGTCGCGTCCCTCGTACGTTCCGAAGATGATGGTTCCGCCGGAGCCGAAGCGGCTCCCGAAGAAGGAGCCGCCGCCGGGGACGACGAGAATGAAGGTGACGACGATGACGATGAGCACGACGATGCTGAACCCGTAGACGAGCGGATGCTGCGTGTGCCTCTTCTCTATGGCCTCGGAGACGGTCTCTCCCTTTCTGGCCTGCGCTCTCCTGATGTCTCGTGACGGCATTTTCTTTTCCTGTCTGGGTGTGAAATATCGACGCGAAAAGGTACCATGGCGCCCGGCGGAGTGTCAACGTCGGCGCCGATTGCCGGTGCTCACCGCCTGGGCTTGACACGTGCGCTCCTCGCCGGGTACATTGCCACACGAACGGGGGCGTGGCGAAGCTGGTTATCGCGCTGGCCTGTCAAGCCGGAGGCCGCGGGTTCAAGTCCCGTCGCTCCCGCTAGGAAAAGCCCGATTGTATCGGGCTTTTTCATGTCCCTTTCCTTCCTGACAATCCGATGAATGTCCGCTGATCCTCGGCTCCGCGTTCTAGCTCCGGCTCACGTAAGCAACTCGCAGATGGCAAGAGCGATCAAGATGATGCCTGCAACCAAATCTCCCCGCTTCCCAAGCAAGCGCGCGATCATGTGCCTGCCGTCCCGTCGCAGGCCCATTGCAAGGAGCAGTTGTGTTGACAGGAGCCGGCAAAAATGGTACAAGGAACCCGCTCTTTTTTTCACGGAGAGGCACGGAATTTCCCACGGGCTGTAGCGCAGTTGGTAGCGCGTTCGGTTCGGGACCGAAAGGTCGCCAGTTCAACCCTGGCCAGCCCGATTCTTCCCGATCGCTTCGGACCCTAGCGGCACATCGTACTTCAGGGCGGAACTCTTTCCTCATTTCTCCGGTGCGTCGGCGCCGCACAAGCCGTTCAAAGCCGTAGTGAGCTTCCTCGGTGGAAAGATTTCCACCTCGATAGCTGTGCCTATCATGATCAGCAATCCTGCTCCGCCGATCCTCCAAAGCCAGGTTTTTGCATCCTGTGAAAGTCCTCCGGGCGACGTGGCATAGTACTCAGATGCCGCGACAGCCCCGGCAAGGGCAAGAACCCCGAGAAAGAAAACTCCGGCTTCAGTAGTTCTCCTCGTTTTAAAATCCCTGATGGATTGGATAGCATTCGCGGCCACGTCCTCTGTCTGGCTGACATCTCGTTCCAGGTCTGCCAGTCCGGCAAAGCTGTAGTCGATTACGTTGTCAAGAGAGAGGCCAAGCCCCTTCGATAAGTACCCGGGAGGAGAGAGTGGATACGAATACTCTTGGACCACCTGTCCTGCAAAGGCTTCTGGAAAGGCGAGCGCGAAGGAGTTCAAGGCGGCGGCGGGATGACAAAAAGGCGCCGAAGTCAAGAACGAGAGCAGGCTTTCCGAGGTTTCATGTACGTCAATTCGAACTGACAGAAGGACGTTGGATGAATCTCGCTTCACTTCGCAGTGGAGGTCCAGCAGGGTGTTTGGGAGGTGATTAGTCGGGTCAACCACAACGTGTCCTGCATCAGAAAAGAAGCAGTCCCTCTTGGAAGCGAGAAAGCCACTGAGGATCTCGCGAACACCATTGTAGATGGACCTCGCGTACAACTCCGACGCGCCCTCATATTCGAAGCTTGATTGCAGAACAACATAGCTGTCGTCCGCCGAAGTGCAGGGCGGCCTGGACCCGGCAGCGAAGACAAATTGACCGGCGGCAAGTAAGGTCGTAATAAGCAGCGGACCAGCGTAACAAACGAGAGCCTTTCTCCAGCTTTGCGTTGGCGGCGCCGGGTAGAAACTCACCGCCTTTAAGCCAGCGATTCTTGCCTCCATGGCGTCCTCCTCTTGTTGCCCTTGGCAACTCTCCCAGGAACGATGCCGGCCCGTGTCTTTCGGAACCGGCGCCCGGTGGAAGCAGGATCAGAACCAGAGGCTCAGCTTGATGAGTGGCCCCAGGTATTCGAATCCGTTGTAATTGCTGTAATTGAAGCCGGCGCCGATACCCCAGCGGCCGAACGCGTAATTCAGGCAACCCGATACATACGAAAACTCCAGACCCATGTAGTACGAGTTCAAATTGTAGACTTCGAAGTAGACTCTGTCGTGAAAGAACAGCTGGAACTGCGTCCCGAATGACAGGAACGCCCGGTCAACAAAGTCGAGGCGAAAAATACCCACGTACAGATCCAGCTGGAAGTTCGGCACGAAAAAGCAGAGGCCGCCGTTGGCAGACAGAGCTCGGAATCCTTCGCTCCCGGCGAAGATGAACTGGTTGAACAGATTGATATTGAGTCCAAGGAATCGGAAACAAACCTTGTTGACTTCACCAAATGTACTGTCAACGTGCCACGCCGCTTCCGAGGAAAAATCGACGGAGAACAGCTTCTTTTCCGTCGGCTGATCCACGACGGAGGTATTGTAAACATAGGTCCCGTTCTCATACGGATACATAGCGTACCTTGCGGTAAAGGTATATTCCATCATGATCTGCAAGATCGCCAGGAACAACTGTCCGCCAGGACTCTGGTCGTTGCTGCTATCCTCCGCGGTTGGCCGGGTCTTTGATTCATCGTTGCTTTTTTCTTGGTCGCTATTGTCTTCGTTGACCGACTCCCCAATTTCCTTCTTGGTGTCCTTTATCTTTTCATCGCCAGAGGATTCATCCGCGAGCAGATCTTTGCGAACTTCCCGTTCCATTCCCGCAAAGCGTTCCTGTGCCCATCCGACTGTCCCAAGGAGGAAAAGAAGCATGACGAGGATACCGATTCTTACCATGACCAGCCCCCGTGCTATAAGACCGCGAAAAGGAGGTCGCCTCGTTCTCACCTCTCTGCACTTCAACGCTGGTGCTGACCGCACTCTAAGGAAGCGCGCTACTTTCAGAGAATATTGTAGTACGTCCGTCAAGAGGAGCTGGTACCGTTCGTGGGAGCCGAAAGTTCGCCAGTTCAACCCTGGCCAGCCCGAAACTCCCCCCGCACTGGTCATCCCGCCTTTAAGAACATTTAATCTTTTCGCAACCGGCCCTGAACCTCCCCGCCGTAGCTTGTCGTTGAGGAGGTTCAACGGGCATGAAAATCAATCGAAAACAGACGGCGTTGATCGCCGTCCCGGCGGCGGTTGCCGCCGCTCTTGTTCTCTTCTTCGCGCCGGTTCTCGGCTTCACGCAGGTGCGTTCGGCCGTGTCACCGCGCTCGGCGGCGCAAACGTCGGACCCGCCGCAGCTCGCGGCAGAAGCCGGAAACCTGGCCTCGCTGCAGACTTCGTTCCGCGAGGTATCGAAGAAGGTTCTCCCTGTCGTGGTGGAGATCAACGTCACGCAGGTGGTCACGCAGAAGGTTCCGCAGCTCGACCTGCCGTTCGATCTCCCGTTTCCGTTTTTCGACCAGCAGCCCAACGGGAACGGCAACGGCGGCGGTGAGAGAAAGTTCCGCCAGTCCGGCCTGGGATCCGGCATCATCGTGCAGCGTTCCGGGGACCGCTACTACGTTCTCACCAACAATCACGTGGTCAAGGACGCGAACGACATCAGCGTCCGCCTGAGCGACCAGAAGGTGTTCAAGGCCCGCGTGGTGGGCGCGGACCCCCGCAAGGACATCGCGCTGGTGTCCTTCACCAGCGGAGACTCGCTTCCCGTTGCGGAGCTGGGAGATTCCAACACCGTCCAGGTCGGTGATATCGTGCTCGCCGTCGGCAATCCGCTGGGCTTCGAGTCCACCGTGACGATGGGCATCGTGAGCGCTCTGGGCCGCCGCGGCCCCCAGGGTGACGTCGCGGCGTACACCGACTACATCCAGACCGACGCTGCCATCAACCAGGGCAACTCCGGCGGCGCGCTCGTGAACATCAAGGGCCAGGTCATCGGCATCAACACCTGGATCGCCGCCCCGAGCGGCGGGAACGTCGGACTGGGCTTCGCCGTGCCGATCAACAATGCAAGCAGCGCCATCGGGCAGTTCATCGCGAAGGGCCACGTGGACTACGGGTGGCTCGGCGCCCAGATCGCCGACATCCAGGACAAGGCCACGTATCCGGGGTTCGCATCGGACCTGAAAGTCGAGGGCGTGAAGGGGGCGCTCATGCTGAACCTGTACAAGGGCTCTCCGGCGGACCGGGCCGGCCTGCTCCCCGGTGACTACATTACGGCCGTGGCCGGAGCCCCGGTGCGGAACGCGGATGAGCTGACGCAGGCCGTCGGGCGGCTGGAGGCCGGACGGGAATACACCTTCTCCATCATCCGCTACGGGCAGATGATGCGGCTGCCGGTCCGCGTCGGCGTGAGGGATGACAAGGACCAGGTGGCGCAGGACAAGAACCTGTGGCCGGGAATGACCGTGGTCGACATCACGGACGACGTGCGGAGCGAGGCTTCGATTCCGCGCAGCCTCCATGGGGTGGCCGTGGGGTATCTTCCCCAGGCGGATACGCCGTCGTCGATCGCGGGATTCCGCCCGGGAGACGTCATCACGGCCATCAACGGGAAGCCCGTGCGGAACATGATGGACTACTACCGGGCGCTCAACGAGAAGCAGGGATCCCAGGTGACGTTCCATCTGGTCAGGGACGGTACGGAGATCAGCGTCGGTCTCTCGCGTTGACACGCCGGAGGACGGACTGAGAACAGGAACGCGGCGCTGTCCCCGCGGGGCGGCGCCGCTTCTATTTTTCGGGCGGAGAGGCAGGCTGCTGCGGGACTTCGCCATGGACGATGGAGAAAGACTCCTTGGACGTGGAGGCGAAGTGCCACTTTGCCGGGGACATCGACAGGGCGCCCGGCTTGCAGCTCACGACGCACTGCCCGCAGTAGATGCACCGATCCGTGCGGTAGCGGAAGATGAACTTCTTTGCCGCCCGGTCGAGGACCGTGACGCTGATGGCATCCGCCGGGCAGTCCCGCACGCAGAGCATGCACCCCGTGCACTTGGAGGACTCCCACAGCAGCTCTCCCCGCGTCCTCTCCGGTGCGGGCTTCACGACAAAGGGATAGCGCTCGGTGAACGGCCGGCGGAACAGGGAGCGGGTGATGTCCCCCAGCATGGACCCGATACGAATCATAACGGCACCCCCGCGGTTTTCAGCGCGATCAGGATGAGAAGCTGCCCCAGCCCCAGGATCGCGCCGATGCGCCACCAGAGGCCCACGGTCTGGTCGATTCGAAGCCGGGCGAACAGCGACTGCAGCCCCGCCGTGACGAACAGCAGCGCAAGCGTCTTGACAAGGAACTGGAGCGGATTGGCGAGGCCGCCGAGGTAGAACGAGGCGATCAGCGTCAATCCCACGAACAGCTCGATGTCCCGGCCCAGGCGGAAGAACGCGAGCCCGCGGCCGCTGTACTCGGTGAGCGCTCCCGAAACGATCTCCGTTTCTGCCTCCGGAGCGTCGAAGGGAGACAGCTCGAGCTTGCCCATGAGGCCCAGGAGGGCGACGAGGAATCCCAGCGGCTGGGTGACGATCATCCACAGGTGATCCTGGGCATAGCCGTTGATCTGGGCGATCCTCCAGCTCCCGCTCACCACGGCGGGCCCCAGGAGCGCAAGGAGGAACGGCGCCTCGTAGGAGAACAGCTGCGTGAGAGCGCGCACGGCGCCAATGATGGAGAACCGGTCCGAGGTGTTCGCGCCGGCGAGCCCGATGCACAGCGTCATCATCATGAGAAGGTAGACCGTGCAGACCACGTCTCCCGGAAAGCTCCAGGCGGGCGCGAGCCCTGCCATGGGAACGTACACGGCCGCGGCAAGGGCTGCTGCAAGGGCCACGGCTGGCAGCCAGATGAACAGCCCGCGATTGACGCCGGCGGGGACGATCTCCTCCTTGACGAGGAGCTTCACGAGGTCAGCCAGGGGCTGGAACCACCGGGGGCCCACGCGGTTCTGGAACCGGGCAATGAGCTTGCGGTCCGCGTACTCGTACGCCAGGCTCCCCACGATCACGAAAAGGCCGCCGGGGAAGATCAGGTACGTCACGATCACGAGAAGAACGCTCATTCCGGGCATCCTCCCGCCCGTCCGGCGCCCGGGGGCACGAGCTGTTCCCAGCTCACAGATTCCCGCGACCCGTCGGGCCTCAGCACCGTCATGCGGTCATTGCACGAGAAGCACGGGTCAATGCCCACGATGACCATGGGGATGTCGGCAAGCTTGAGGCCGACCGCGACGCTGAGCACGTACGCCCAGTTCGCCAGGCTCGGCGTGCGCACCTTGACCCGGTCCGGGTTGATGCCGCCGGCGCTCCGCAGGTAGTAGAAGAGCTCTCCCCGCGGCGCCTCCACGCGGCTGATGGCCTCTCCCTCGGGGATGCGGCGCGGAACGTCCACGCGCAGGTCGCCCGAGGGCAGGGCATCCAGGATTGCCCGTACGAGCCGACAGGACTCGAACAGCTCCTTGATCCGCACGACGAAGCGCGCGGCGAGGTCGCAGCCGTCGTCGTAGACCGGCCGAACGGGGAAATCTCCGTAGGCGATGTACGGTGACTCGACCCGCAGATCGCGGAGGACTCCCGATGCCCGCGCCGTTGGACCGACGACCCCCAGGGAGTCAGCCTGGTCCCTCGGAAACACGCCCACGCCCCTGGTCCGGCGCAGGAAGCTCTCGTCCCGTGTCACGATCTCCAGGTAGTGGTAGATCCGCGGCTCCAGCGCGTCCATGCCCCGGCGGATGGCGTCCGATCGCGGCTGGTCGATGTCGTACTTGACCCCGCCCGGCACGTTGACGGAATAGTTCACCCGGTTGCCGCTCACCTGGTCCAGGAGATCCATGATCGTCTCCCGGTCCCGCCAGCTGAACATGAACAGCGTGTCGAAGCCCGCCTGGTGGGCCGCCACGCCGAGCCACAGGAGATGGCTGTGAATACGCTCCATTTCTGCGAACAGCGTCCTGATTGCCTGCGCCCGCGGAGGAGCGGAGACTCCGGCGAGCTTCTCCACGCCGAGCACGAACGCGGTGGCATGGATATGGGAGCAGATGCCGCAGATCCTCTCCACGAGGTAGACGGACTGGATCCAGGTGCGGCTCTCCGCCGCCTTCTCGATTCCTCGATGGACGTAGCCGAGCCGGAGAGAGACGTCCGTGACGATTTCTCCGTCCACCGCCAGCTCGAAGTGCGCGGGTTCCTTGAGGGCCGGGTGCTGAGGACCGATGGGGATGACGAACTTGCCGGGGCCTTCCTCCGGGAGTGCTGAAGGCTCCGTGTGGGGGAGCTCCGAAATCTTCTGGTGGATGAAGTCCGGCGTGTGCTCCTTGCGCATGGGATACAGCCCCGCCGGCCAGTCATCAGACAGGAGGAGGCGGCCGTGGGCCGGCATGTTGGTGATCTCGATGCCGAACGTCTCCGAAAGCTCGCGCTCCTGCAGGACGGCGGAGGGGAGCACGCCGGAGATGCTGGGCAGCACTGGGTTCTCCCGAGGGACCGTGACCCGGATCGTCAGGACTGAGGCCCCCCGGCAGAAGTGGTACAGAACGTCGAAGGAGCGGGCGAGGGTCTCCGTGTCTCCCGCCGCCGCTTCCAGCTGTGTGCGGTCCAGGCCCGTGATGGCAGACAGATAGCCCCACCGGGCTTCCTTCAGCGCGGTTACAACGCGGGGAAGGCTCGGAGCATCGACATCCGCTTTGAGATTGTTGTCTCCGGCTTCGATCACGCGAATTCCCGCCGGTTGCAGCGCGCGCGTCACGGTCTCCGGGATCATGACCGGCCTCCTCCCTTGAGCTTCGTCAGAAGCTG
>DATKLM010000061.1:0-74368 GCA_035542415.1 Spirochaetia bacterium | reverse complement strand
GTCGTGCTTGTCGTCTCTTACCTCATTCGAGGGATCTTCGCTGCCGGCGTTGAGCGCGCAAACCACTACATTCAGCTTGTCACCTTCGGCGTCATTGCGGCCATTGGCCTGGTGATGCTCGCGCGAAGGATCGCTGGCCGCGGTCACCGCCACGACCACTCGCACGGAGCAGGCCCGGGCGCGGGCATCACGATGCGGAACCTCCTGGGGATCGCCGTGCCGGCCGGGGTCATCCCCTGCCCCGGGGCCGTCGCCGTGATTCTGTTCGCTCTTTCACTTCAGATGTTCGCCGTGAGCGTTCCGGCCGTTTCTGCCATCTCCATCGGTATGGGCACGACCATCAGCGCGACGGGAGCGATCGTCATCCTCGTGAAGCGCGGCGCCATCAGCGCGATCGCCGCCGGACACGAGAGGCGGGATTCAACTCTTCGGAGAATCGTCGAGATCGCCGGCGCCGCGATCCTCTTCCTCTTCGGGCTCCTGTTCTTCCTCGCCCAGCTGTAGGCGGTTTTTCCTCAGGACGTCAAGGAGAACCCGCACACCGGAGGCAAAGCGGGCATCCGTCTCCACGTAGCCCCAGCCCTCCTGGAACTGCCAGAGGCTGTCGTACGCCCTGTCATTGAAGGAGCGGATGTAGTGCGGCACGCCGTCCTGCTCCAGGATGCCGTGGAGCACGGAGGCTTCGGCCTGGTTCTGCAGGATGAACCGCGCGCTTGGCAGCCCCATGGGCCTCAGTCCGTCTTCATACGGAGCTGCTCGAGCGTCGCACGGTTTGCGTCGAGAAACTCCAGGAAGTATTGCTGGACGTCGCCGAAAAACTCCCGCTGCATCAGAGCGCCGGGCCGGCTGACGTAGCGGTAGTGCCAGCTTTCGTAGCGATATCCGGTGACGTCCTCGAGGCCGGGCGGATAGGAGAGGGTGAACCCGTACTCCCACGCGTGCTCGGCGACCCACGCTCCCTCGCGCGTCTTCTCGTATCCGTCGCTGATCGTCCCGAAATCTATCGCTGTCCCGAGCTGGTGCTGCGACATGCCCGGGAGAGCCGACTCCCGGTCCGCGCCTTCTTTTCCGTACATCTTCACTTCCCGCTCATAGACGCCCCGCTGGTATTCGAATGAACGGTAGGTGGAGGAGAACGTGATTGTCACGCCCTGCTTCCGGGCCGCGTGGACCATGTCCATCACGGCGGGCATGATGGACTTGCGGAGGAGGAGGTTGGGCCAGGTCGTCCGCACGGGATAGTTCTTCAGGGGGACGAGGTCCGGTGGAACGTACTCAGCCGGCAGGGAATGGCGCTTGTCCACCAGGACGAACAGCGCCGCGGGCTGGTCCAGCACCTTCGTCATGAGGTGCAGAAAGTCCTGCGGCCGCGCCAGGATGCCGCGGGCGATTTCCGGAGGAAGGGACGACGTCATGTCCTGCAGGTCGCCCGCGGACAGGGCGAACTCCGGCGTGATCCAGCTCAGCGCGGCCCCTGCGGCGGCGGGGACGAGAAGGAGCACGAGCAGGGACGCAGCCACGAAAAGCGGTGATATCCGGGGGGAACGCATCATTGTCAGGATCGGCATTCCTTGCACAGTCCATAGAGGGTGATCGAATGGTCGTCCACGGCGAAGCTCTCCCGCTTTCCGATAGCCGCGATTTCGCCGTCGTCCAGGCAGAAATCAAGCTCGATCACGCGGTGGCACTTCGTGCATGCGAGGTGATGGTGATGATGATCGCTTTCGCAGAGCCGGAACGAATGCGTTCCGTCGGCGAATTCGATGCGGTCGAGGACCTTCATGCGCACAAGCTTCTCGATGGAGCGGTAGACAGTGGCCCGGCCAATGCCCGGGCTTGAACGGCGCAGCTTCTTCAGAAGGTCTTCAGCCGTGAAGGCAGCTCCCGTCTGTCCGAGGCGGATCAGGTTCCTGGCGATGGCCCGACGCGGTGCCGTTCTTCTGCTGCCGATCTCCTGGAACGCCTCGGTGATTCTTTTTTCGATGTCCATTGTCCTGTTTCCGCACTGTCTCCGATGATAATCGTTTTCCCCCGGCGTGGGTAGCCTTTGCGGCCGACCGAGGCCGCAACGAAGTACACCGCTGATGCCAGCGCGGACACGGAGAATCCCACCGGCGGGCGGCGCCCGGGCCACAGGAACGAGACGAGGATGCCCGCCCAGGTGATTCCCAGGCCCAGGCAGAGGGAAAGGAGGAGCGCCGTCGGCGGACGCCGGGCCACGCGGACGGCTGCCGCGGCTGGCGCAACGAGGAGCGACGCTGCCAGGAGGACCCCGACCGCGGGGGTTCCCGCCGCTGCCGCCAGCGCCATGATGAGCATGAAGACGGCGTCCAGCAGCCGGACCGGGACGCCCCGGGCGCGGGCAGTCTGCGGGTCCACGGTGGCGAAGAGAAGAAGACGGAACACTGCGGCGAGGCCGGCAGCGGCGACGCCGGAAAGTGCGAACAGGGGGATGAGGTCTCTCGGCCCGACGCTGAGGAGTGATCCGAAAAGCACGGCGAGCCCGGCGTTGGCGTGGGACGCGCTGCCTCGCGCGTACATGCCCAGGAAGAGAACGCCGAGCCCGAGGGCGAGGGACACGACCATTCCGATCTCGATGCTCCGCTCGCGCGCCCTCTCTCCCAGCGCTCCGATGCCCACGGCGGCGCCAAGGCCGAAGAGCGCCATGCCGAGGATCGGCGTCACTCCGATGACGGCGGCCCCTGTTGCTCCCGCAAAGCACACATCGAGGAGCGCCTCCGCCGCAAAGGCCTGCGCCCGCAGCACGACGAAGTACCCGATCAGCGACGCGGTTGCCGCCGCAACAGTTCCCGCGATCATCGCGTTTCGAAAGATGTCCAAGGCGAGCAGCTGGAGCGTCAGAGGGAACTCCCGGCCGCGGCGCCGGCCCTCCGATCCAGTGAGCGGGGCGAGCGCAGGAGAAGGCGGGCAGGGAGGTACACGAGGAAGGAAATGGCCGCAATGCAGAAGCTTACCGGCACGTTCCCCAGGCGCGCGGCCAGAAGGATGCCGACCCAGACATACAGGAGGCCCAGGCCCGCGGAGAGCGCGATGGCTCTTGGAGGATGCCTCACGAGCCGAGTCGCCGCTGCCGCCGGGCCGACCATGAGCGTGAACAGGAGGAGCGCACCCATGACCTGGACCGCGACGGAGACCACGAGCGCGAGGACCACCAGAAAGAGGACTGACAGGAACGTGACGGGCACCCCCCGAGCAGCCGCCAGCTCCGGATCGAACGTGCTGTACAGAAGGGGCCGGAAGACGACGCCCAGGATGCAGAGCGCTCCGGCCGACGCGCTCACCGCCACCCGGGTCGCCTCGGCGCTGATGCCGACGATGCTCCCGAACAGGATCCCGTAGATCCTCCGGGCGTAGCCCGCGTAGAGTGCGAGAAAGAGGAATCCCAGTCCGAGCGCAAACGTGATGATGACGCCGACCGTGACGTCACGCTCGCGAAGGTCCCGGCCCATCAGCCCCATGGCGACGGCCGCCGAGATCGTGACGGCACACAGCCCGTAGACGGGCTCGATCCCGAGAAGCACGGCGGCGGCGG
Source organism: Spirochaetia bacterium (assembly GCA_035542415.1). Lineage (GTDB taxonomy): Bacteria > Spirochaetota > Spirochaetia > SZUA-6 > Fen-1364 > Fen-1364. Next base: position 70,815 of record DATKLM010000061.1, on the reverse strand, counting down.
CACCGGAAAACCCAATGTTCGGAAGAGCATGCCCCGCGAACGTGGACCTCCGGCAGATCATGAAATACCCAACGACCGCTGCCGCAAGCGCTACGGCGGATCCCGTCACCAGGGCGTTCACCAGAAAGGAATAGTGAAAGAGATCGATCACGGATTTCATGTGCGGGCCCCGACCACGAAAATCCGCCCGCCGGTCTTCACGACGTCAACGGGAGCGCCGTACAGCATGCTCAGCGTATTGCTCGTGATCACCTCTTCCGGCCGTCCGATTGCGCCTCTGCCCCCGGCGAGGTAAAGCACCCTGTCGATGTCGGCGAGGAGGGGGTTGACGTCATGGGTGACGAAAAGGACCGCCACGCCGCGCGACCGGCATGTGCGGCGGATAAGCCCGACGACCTCCTGCTCGCGTCCCAGGCCCAGGCTCGCGAGCGGTTCGTCGAGGAGCAGCAGCCGGGGATGGCACAGCAGCGCCTGCGCGATGAGAAGGCGCTGCCTCTCCCCTCCGGAAAGCTCGCCCATTGCCGCCTCTGCGAGCCCGCGCCCATCGACCTCGTCCAGTACGGCGTCCACGAGCTTCTCCCGTCGCTTGCTCGGCCATCCGGGCCCCCATCGGTTTCCGTCCAGGCCGAAGCGCACGACGTCCCGGGCCCGCAGCGTCGTCTCGGCCTCAAGGGCGCGAAACTGCGGGACATACCCGATGCGGCCGTTTACCCTGCCGGCGGCTGTCCGAGGACGGAGACGATTCCGGAGACAGGCCTCACGAGACCCAGGAGAAGCTTCAGCAGCGTGCTCTTTCCTGCTCCGTTCGGGCCGAGGATCGCGACCAGCTCTCCGTCGTCGATGGCGAAGCTCACCCTGGACAGAATCGGCCGGCCGCCCAGATCGACACGAGCTGCTTCGACAGAGACGACGGGCTTCGTGCGCGGCTGCCGGGCTGGAGCTGCGCCGCTCATCGGCCGGTACTGAAGACCAGGGCGGCCCGCAGCTCGTCCAGCTGCCGAATCATCCACGTCTGGTAGGCCTCCCCGGACGGCATCGTTTCCGTCACCGCGACGATGGGGATGCCGGCGGCTTTCGCCTCATCCTGGACTTTCGTCGTCACCGGGGAGGCGGTCTGCTCGTTGTAGATCAGGACCCTGACTCTCTTCTGCCGGATCTGGTCCTGCGCTTCGACGAGAGCATCCGCCGGAGGGTCGTTGCCTTCCGCAATTGCCTTCTGGAATTCGAACGGCGTGAGGACCTTCAGACCGAGAGGGATCGCTTGGTACAGGTAGATCGTTTCCGTGAGCCCGACCGGCGTCCCGGAGTAGCGGCCTGCGATCTGCTGCATCTTTCGAAGAATGAGCTCGAGGGACTGCTGGAACGCCTGCTCGCTCCGCCGGAACTGGCCTGCGTCTTGCGGAAGAATCTGCTGCAACGTCCGGGAGAGAGCCAATGCCACCGCTTGGACGTTCTCGACGCCGTACCACACGTGCTCGTTGTCCGGGAGTTTCTTCACGGCGAGGTCGTATGCCTTCAGGACGACGCGTGAGGTCCGCGGAGAGGCAGAGAGGAGCTTGTCCATCCAGTCGTCGTAGCCCCCGCCGTTCTCGATGACGATGTCGGCGTCCGCCACGGCCTTCGCGTCCGCGACGCTGGACTCGTATTCGTGGGGATCGACGTTCGGGTCGGACATGATGCTCGTCACGGCGACCTTGTCGCCGCCGACCTGCCGCGCGATGTCACCCCAGAAGTTCTCCGCGGCGACGAGCGTCAGAACAGCGGACGCCCGGGCGTGAGACGCCGCGGATGAGACAAGGAAAGCGAGAATCGATATGAGAATGCCACGCGGCCGCCGCCGGTATGGGCTCATGGATCAACCACCTCCGGTATTGAGACTCTGTATCATGAGAAAGATAGCGACGCGACGACCCGCGGTCAATGAGACACTGTATCATCCAAAGCCCGGTCAGCGGGCCTTTCCGCCGTTGACTTTTTGCCTGATTTCGGCGTTCATACGACAACGAGGACACCAATGGCCAAGTCGAAGAGCTCAGCTCCAGCCGCCACGGAAAGTCCGGGGGCGAACGGGACCATGGACGTGCAGAAGCCCGATACCGCGCGCCTGATCCTGGACGGAAAGGAGTATGAGCTGCCCATCGTGCGCGGCACGGAGGGGGAGAAGGCGTTCGACATCTCCTCCCTGCGCAAGGCGACGGGCTACATCACCCTCGACAAGGGCTATGAGAACACTGGCTCCTGCCGCAGCGCCATCACGTTCATCGACGGGGAGAAGGGGATCCTCCGCTACCGCGGGTACCCCATCGAGGAGCTTGCGGCCCGTTCCACGTTCACCGAGGTCGCCTACCTCCTCCTCTACGGCGACCTGCCGAACCTGCGGCAGCTGGAGGAGTTCTCCACGTTCCTCAACGAGTCCTCCCTCATCCATGAGGACATGCTGCACTTTTTCGTGGGATTCCCCCGCGGTTCCCACCCCATGGGGATCCTCGCCACCATCGTGGCCTCCCTGTCCACGTTCTATCCCATCCCCGAGGTGATGGACGAGAAGTCGGAGCGGCAGATCCTGGCCAACCTCATCTCCCAGGTCCGCACCATCGCCGCCATCTCGTACAAGGAGTCCATCGGCGAGCCCATCGTGTATCCCTCCTGGAAGCTGCGGTACGTCCCGAACTTCCTCAACATGATGTTCTCCTCCCCCGTTCGGGAGATCAGGCTTGATGACGACATCATCAACGCCATCGACCTTTTTCTCATCCTCCACGCGGACCACGAGCAGAACTGCAGCACCTCCACCGTGCGGCTCACCGGGTCCAGCCTGGCGAACGTGTACGCCGTCATCTCCGCCGGCATTTCGGCTCTCTGGGGCCCCCGCCACGGCGGCGCAAACCAGGAAGTCATCCGCATGCTGGAAAGGATCCACAAAGAGGGGGGAGACGGAACGGAGTACGTGAAGCGGGCCAAGGACCGCAACGCCCCGGACCGTCTCATGGGGTTCGGCCACCGCGTCTACAAGAACTTCGATCCGCGGGCCAAGATCCTGAAGGAAGCCTGCCATCGCCTTCTCAAGAAACCCGGCGTGAGCGATCCGCTGTTCGACATCGCCCTGAAGCTGGAGGAGATCGCGCTCAAGGACGAGTACTTCATCTCCCGCAATCTCTATCCCAACGTGGACTTCTACTCCGGTCTCATCCTGCGCGCCGCGGGGATTCCCTACGACATGTTCACCGTGCTCTTCGCCATTGGGCGCACTCCCGGGTGGCTCGCCCATTGGCGTGAGATGTATCACGGAGAGGACTTCCGGATCATGCGGCCGCGCCAGATCTACATCGGCCATTCCGAGCGGCACTACGTGGAACGGGCCCGGCGGAAGTAGGGTCCCCTCACCGCCATGCCAGGAGTCAGTTCCCGACCCGGAGGCCTCTCCCCCGCCTCCCGGCCCCGCACCTCGTCACTCACGCGCGGCATGCTGCTCATGGCAGTATCCAGCGTCGTGTTTTCCGCCATGTCTCTCCTGGTCCCGCTGACCCGGTCTCTCAGCACGTCCCTCGTCACCGCTGCCCGATTCGCCACCGGCATCCTGGTCATCGGGGGCCTCGGGGCCTTCCGGGTCATCGAGGTGAAGCCGGTGAACTGGAGGTGGCTCATCGGGCGCGGGCTCTTCGGTTCGGCCTCGGTCTACCTCATGTACTTCGGGATCGTACGGCTGGGCCTCGGCATGGGAACCATCCTCAGCTACACCTACCCGGTTTTCGCCGCGCTCCTGGCGCCGCTCATGATCCGGGAGAAGGTCCACACGGACGTCCTGGCGGCGGTGGCGGTCTCCTTTGTCGGCATCTGGCTGGTCGTCAATCCGCTGGGTCACGGGACGGGAGCCGCGGGCGGATTCCCGCTCGGGGTGAATCTCCTGGCGCTTCTCGGGGGCGTGTGCTCCGCGGTGGCCGTGGTCGCCATCCGCAAGCTCCAGCAGACCGATTCGCCGTACGTCATCTACCTGGCGCAGTGCGTGTTCGGGATCCTCGTCGTGGGCTATCCCACGGCCACCAGTTCCTTCGCGTTCGCGCTTCCGCTGTGGCTGGTGCTTGCCGGCATCGGGATCCTCGCGACGGTCGCGCAGCTCATCATGACGCGCGCGTACCGCGACGTGCCCGCGACGGAGGGGAGCCTCCTCGCGTTCCTCGTTCCCGTGCTCAACAGCATCCTGGGGATCGTCGTGTTCGGAGAGACCATGCGCCCCGCGACGATGATCGGGGCGCTGATCGTTCTCATCGCCTGCGCCTACGTGGCCCTGCGGGAGCGGATCATGAGCATCATTGAATAGCGCTCAGATCACGCCGGTGAGGACAAGAACCCCGGCCGCCACGGCGATGGCAATCCGGTACCAGCCGAAGATGGCGAGGCTCCGCGTGCGCAGGTATTCAATCATCCAGCGCACGGCCACGAACGCGGATACGGCCGCCGCGATCAGCCCGAGCAGGGGCGAGATCCAGCCGAAGCTGCGCACGATCACCGAGCCGAGCTTCAGCGCCTCGTAGACCGTTGCCGCGCCCAGAGTGACAAGACCGAGAAGAAAGCTGAACTCCACGGCTGCGCCGACTGACAAGCCGAGGAGCATGCCGGCCGCAATGGTCACGAGGCTCCGGCTGACCCCGGGCCACAACGCCAGGACCTGCGCGCACCCGATGATGAGCGCCCACCGCCACGTGAGGCCCTCCAGGCCGGCACCCCCGGACCGCCGCACGCGGACGAGCACGAGAAGGATGAACAGGCCGCCGACGAGCCACGCCGCTGCCACCGGCCACACGCCGTACAGGTAGTGCTTGATCGTCTTTTCCAGAAGGAGCCCGAAGACCGCCGCGGGAATGAACGCCACCACCACGTTGCCGAAGAGCCGGAGCCCGTCGCGGTCCTGCCCGAAGATGCCGCGCACCATGGCCCTGATGCGGCCGAAGGACACGAGCAGCACGGCGAGGATCGCTCCGGCCTGGATGCAGATGGCATACGCGTCCGAGGCGTCCTTCTCCTCGGGGGTCGCCCACAGGCCCAGGAGGCCCTGCACGACGGTGAGATGCCCCGTGGAGCTGACGGGGAGGAACTCGGTCACTCCCTCGACGATTCCCAGGACGAGCGCCTGGGGAATGCTCATGGCGGACGCCGGCCGCCTGAGCGGTTCGGACGTTCCGGCGCGGAACGCCGGAGCATCATCAGCAAACAGGGGGACGGCCCCCACGGCGAGGAGCAGGACGAGGAGCAGAATGAGGACAAGAGTTTTTCCGGGGGTGATGTTCATGGCAAGGAAGATACTACGTCGGGGACCCGGCTGCACAGGCTTGCAACGCGGAAGTGCCGCGCCTTGACCGCTTCGGAAACTGGTCGGTATAGTCGAACGGTGAGCGTGACGACCAAAGCGGCTGCCGGCGTTCTCATCTTCCTCCTCGCGGGGCTGGCCGGGTGCCAGCGCGCGCAGTCCGCCTCAGGCGCCGCGGTCATTGTGGCCACGGAGAACTTCCTGGCGGACATGACCCGCCAGGTTGTGGGAGACCGCTTCGACGTCCACTCCCTTATTCCCGCCGGGGTCGAGCCTCACGGCTACGAGCCGACCCCGCGGGACATCGCCGCCGTGGCCGGCGCGCGCCTCCTCGTGGTCAACGGGGCCGGCCTCGAGGCGTTCCAGGCGCGGCTGCTCGCCAACGCCGGGGGAACCCGGCCCGTGGTGGAAGCCTCCCGGGGTCTCGTGAGCCGCACGGCCCGGGAAGGAGAAGCCGCCGAAGGCGTGGCAGGACCTTCCGGAGCGCCGGCCGAGCCGGACCCGCACTTCTGGCTCGATCCGGTCCTCGCCGTGACGTACGTCGAGAATATCCGGGACGCCGTCATCTCCCTCGATCCGCCGAACGCGCCGTTCTACCGGTCCAACGCGCAGACCTACATCGCGAAGCTCCACGAGCTGGACGCGCGGATCGCTCGTGAGCTTGCGCCGATCCCGGCTGCCGAGAGGCGGCTCGTCACAAACCACGAGAGTCTCGGGTATTTCGCGGACCGCTACGGATTTCGAATTCTCGGCACGATCATCCCGAGTATCAGCTCGGACGCCGAGCCCAGCGCCCGGCAGCTCGCGCGCCTCGTGGACAGGCTTCGGTCCGCGAACGTGAAGGCGGTGTTTCTCGAGACCGGCTCCAATCCGAAGCTCGCCCGTCAGGTCGCGCAGGAGGCCGGTATCAAGGTCGTGACGGAGCTGTACACGCACGCGTTGAGCAGCGCGGACGGTCCCGCCCCCACCTACATCGCAATGATGGAACAGGATGCAAAGATCATCGCATCCGCGCTCGGAGGATCCCGGTGATCTCCTGGCTGCTCTCCCCGCTTGCCTACGCGTTCATGCAGCGCGGGATGGCCGTCGCGGTTCTCGTCGGGATCGCCTGTTCGGTGGTGGGGTGCTACGTGGTTCTGCGGGGCATGGCGTTCATCGGGGACGCCATGGCGCACTCCATCCTGCCCGGCGTCGCCGTGGCGTATCTCCTGAAGGGAAGCCTCCTCCTCGGCGCCCTGGCCGCTGCCATGGTCGTGGCGCTCGGCATCGGCTTCTTCTCCCGGCAGGGGAGGCTGAAGGAGGATTCCGCCATCGGGATCCTCTTTGCCGCGGCCTTCTCCCTGGGCGTGATCCTCATCAGCTCCATCCGAACGTATGCGATGGACCTGAGCCACATCCTCTTCGGGAACGTGCTGGGCGTGAGTGACAGCGACCTCCTCGTGACCGTCGGCCTGGTCGTCGTGGTGATCGCCACGGTCTTCTTCCTCTACAAGGAGCTGCTCGTGGTGTCCTTCGACCCGGTGCTCGCCGCGACCCTGCGCCTGCCCGCGGAGCGTCTGCGCACGGTGCTTCTCATGGTGCTGGCCCTCACCGTGGTCGTCTCCCTGCAGAGCGTCGGCATCGGGCTCGTTGCATCCATGCTCGTCACCCCGGGCGCCACGGCGTTCCTGCTCACCCGGCGGCTCCCGCGCATGATGGCGCTCGCCGCGGTGGTGGGAGGGCTTTCGGGGATCATCGGCCTGTACGCCAGCTACTACCTGAACGTCGTGTCGGGGGCGGCCATCGTTCTCACCTCGACGAGCTTTTTCCTGCTGGCGTTCCTGTTCGCGCCCCGCCGCGGTCTCGTGACCCGACTCATAAGGCGGAGCTCATCCCCCTAGCACGACAGCGTGTCTTCCCCCAGGGCGGCGCGCACGGTCTGGGCGAACTCGGGAAGTTGCAGCGGCTTTTCCACGATACCCAGCGCGCCCGCTCCCAGGAGTTCCCGCGAGGAGCCGTCGCTCGTGTAGCCGGTGGCGATGAGGATCCGCGCCCGCGGGTTCGCCTCCCGCAGCCGCGTGAAGCACTCCCGGCCTCCCATGCCGGGCATCACCAGGTCCAGGATGACGAGGTCGATGCCGCTGCCGCTGCCGTAGCGCGTGAGTGCCTCCTGCCCGTCCGCCGCGGCGATCACCGTGTACCCGCACCCCACCAGGACGCGGCTGATGACCTCTCTCACCTGCGGCTCGTCGTCCACGATGAGGATGGTTCCCTGCCCCCGGGCAAGGGACGGGGCCGCCGCCGGCGGCGCGGCGGCCACGGCATGCTCGCTCATGGGCAGGAAGACTTCGAAGACCGATCCATTGCCGACCTCGCTTGCCACGTCGATGACGCCGTGGTGGCTCGTTACGATCCCGTAGACGACGGCAAGCCCGAGTCCCGTACCGCTGCGCGCGGGCTTGGTCGTGACGAACGGCACGAAAAGCTTGTCCAGGATTTCGGGAGGAATGCCCGTGCCGGTATCGCGAACCCGCAGGGCCACGTACCTGCCGGGCTTCGCGTTGACGTACTTGACGGCGTCCGCCTCGGTCATCTCGACATTGCCGGTTTCGATGGTGAGGATTCCGCCGGATTTTCCGCCGGCCTTGTCCATCATTGCGTCACGGGCGTTCACACAGAGGTTCACGAGCACCTGGCTCATCTGGTTCGCATCCGCCTCCACGCCCCCGAGAGCGGGAGACAGCATCAGCTCAATGGCGACCTGGGGCGGGAAGGTGCGCTTGATGATCTCCATGGTCTCCCGCACCAGGTCGTTCAGGGACAGGACGTTCCGCTTGCCCGTGGTCTGGCGCGTGAAGAACCGCAGCTGCCGCGTGAGGGCCGTACCCCGGTCCACCGCCGCGTTGATCTGCATGAGGTCCTGGTGCATCTGCGTGTCACGGGGCGTGTCGATGAGGAGGAGTTGAAGATAGCCGCCGATGGCGGAGAGGAGATTGTTGAAATCATGGGCGATGCCGCCGGCGAGCTGTCCGAGGGCCTCCATCTTCTGGGCCTGGATCACCTGGGACTGCAGGCGTTTCCTCTCCGTGACATCCACGAAGGACGTCATGATCCCCGTGCCCTGCCCTTTCTCGTCACGGATGAGGGACACGGAGAGCTCGAGGTTGAGGACCGCCTGGTCACCGGCCCGCTTGATGGCAATCTCCCCGCGCCACCCGCCGGCCGTGGGCAGGGTCTCCCGGGCCCGGCGGGCATCCTCCCCGGGCCAGAACTCCTCCACCTGCCGGCCCACAGCCTCTGTCGGGGAGGAGAGTCCCCACAGCGCCAGGAACGAGGGATTGGCATACGTGACCGTGCCGGCGAGATCGGCGAGGAGGATGCCGTTGATCGAGGTGGTGATTGCCTGGTTCTTGACGAGCAGCTCATGGCTCTGGCTCGCGAGGGCCGTGGAAAGCGCCCGGCGAAGCTGCTCCTGGTCGGAGAGGATCTGGGACTCCCGGGCCCCCATGAAGCCTTCCAGAAGAACCCGGCAGAACGAGTCAACCGCGCCGAAACATCCGCGCCCAGGCTCGGTCTCCAGCCCGATGTCCTCACTGCAGAAACGATGGAGCGACGAAGCGAGGCGCACGATCGTCTTCTCCCCCACCCCCTCCTGAGCGGCGCGCTGGCCGAAGGCGAGTGCGTCGGGTTCGTTCGAAGAATCGACGAAACGAAGGAAGCACTCCACGAGCTCGCTTCCCAGCGCCGAGAGGCGACGGGGGTGCAGCGTGTAGCGGTTGTCGAACGCCGTCGTCCTGAGCTCGACGGCGACTCTTTCTACGAGGTCCTTTTTCCTCTCCGAGAGCAACATGGCGAAGGAGTTCACGGTGAGCCGTCACTTCATTTGCCGAGGACGACTCCCTTGAGCATTCCCCCGATCAAGCCCTGCGACTGAGCTGCGACCACCTTTTCCACATCCACCCATTCCTCCAGGGGAAGGGCGCCGGGATCCAGAATTCGCCAGCCTCCCATGAGCTCCTTCATCTTCGCTCCCGTTCGCGGATAGCCGGGCTGGCCGAGCTTTTCATAGATGTCCACGAGGGTATCCATACCCTTGGGAATGCTCTCTGAATCGAAATAGGAAAGGAAGAGCTTCGAGCCGGAACCTGCCCAGTCATAGAGGACCTTCAGCGAGTGGCCGACCTTGTCATCAGGAAGGAACCACGAAATGCCATTGAAGCCGATAGCGATCCTGCGGTTGGAGCCGAACATTTCCTCGACGACCGGAGAGCCCAGCACTTCCTCCGCTTTGCCGGCATCTGAAACGACGTAGCGGACGTTGGGATTGTCCTTGACGAGCTCCTGGCCGTACGCGACGGTGATGGGATCAACGTCGGAATAGATGACCTTGCTGTCCGGGGGAGCTACCTGGTGGATATGATCCATCGTGGGAAGCCCGGAGGCGAAATCCAGGAAGTAGCGGTAGTTCTCTGAAGCCAGACGGCGGACTGCCTCTCCCAGGAACCAGCGGATGATGTGGGCGAATTGTGAGAAGAAGGGCAGGACTTTGAGAATTCCCTCGGCGGCCGTCCTGTCGACCTCGAAATTGTGACTTCCCCCGAGCAGAAAATCGTAGATTCTCCCTGCGTTGGGCTTGCTTGAATCCGCGATCGACGCGTACTCAGCCATGAGTCGATCCCTCCCCTGCCATCTGCCCTCCCCATACTATCATGGTGGAAATACCGGCAAGACGCAAGCCTTTTTGGTTCCGCAAAGCCCTGCGGTCTTCGGGTGCGGCTTCTTTCAGGCCTTCATCTTCCGGGCCGCGCGTTCGAATCCCGGCAGCGACTTCTCGATAAACGCCGTGTCGACGCAGTAGGCGATGCGGAACCAGCCGGGGAGGCTGAAGCCGCGTCCCGGGACAACGAGGATCAGCTCCTCCTGCAGGGCGCGCACGAACGCAAGGTCGTCCCCGCCGGGAGCCCGGGGGAAGATGTAGAACGCTCCCTGGGGCAGGGTGAGCTCGTATCCCATGGAGGACAGCGCGGAGCAGAACAGGTCACGTTTTTTGCGGTAGATCTCCGTGTCCACCGACAGCCCCTGCAGCCGCGCCACGGTGCGCTGCATCAGGGCCGGCGCGTTGACGTACCCCAGGATCCGCGTGCAGAGGATGATGCCGTCCACGAGCTTGCGCGCGTCGTCCGCCCGCGGGGAGATCGCCACGAACCCGATCCTCTCTCCCGGCAGGGAGAGGTCCTTGGAATGGGAGGAAACGACGATAGAATGCGGGTACAGGCTCATGATCCCCGGAACGCGCGCGCCGTCGTACACGAGCTTGCGGTAGGGCTCGTCCGCGATGAGGTGGATGGTGCGGCCCGCCTTCCGGCCGGCGCGCTCGAGCATGGCGGCAAGATCCGCAAGGGTCTCCCGTGGATAGATGCGGCCGCTGGGATTGTTCGGCGAGTTGACGATGAGAGCGGCGGTCTTCGGGCCGATGCGGCTCTCCAGCGCCTCCACGTCGAGGTCGAAATCCGGTCGCGAGGGCACGAGCACGAGCGTCCCGCCGTGGTTATCCACGTACGAGGCGTACTCCATGAAGCAGGGGATCGAGGCTAGCACCTCGTCACCGGGATTCAGGATGGCCTTGAGAGCGGAGTTCAGGCCTCCGCTTGCCCCGCAGGACATGACGACGTGCGTTCCGTCCACGGGGACCCCCTGCTCCTTCGACACGAGGGCCGCAACGCAGTCACGCGTCTCAGTGTAGCCTGCGTTGGGCATGTAGCCATGCTTGAGAGGCACGACGGCATCCACGACCTCGCGGAGGGCCTGCTGGAAAGCCGCCGGCGGCTCGACGTCCGGATTGCCCAGGCTGAAATCGCAGACCTTGTCGCGCCCGTGCTCCGCGCGAAGCGCATTTCCCGCTTCGAACATCCTGCGGATCCACGACGAGGTCTCTATCATGGCAAGGACCTTCTTACTGACGGCCATTCATTTCCTCCCTGACTGCGGCAAGCAGAGCGTCGGTCTCCGCGTCGCTTCCCACGCTGATGCGCAGGCCGTCGGAAATCGGGGCAGAGTCGAAGTGCCGCACGAGGAAGCCGCGTGCGAGGAGCGCCTCGTACAGAACGCGGGCGCCTCGGCGCACGGGCGGCACGGCGAAGATGAAATTGGCGCGGGAGGGAAGGACGGTGAACCCCAGCCCCGAAAGCTCCCGGGTGAGCCGCGCCCGCGTGGCCACGACTTTCTCCCGCGTCGAGCGCGCGTACTCCCGGTCCGCGATGGCCGCGGAGGCCGCCACCTGGGCGAGGCGGCTCACGTTGTAGCTGTCCTTGACCTTCGCCATCTCGGCGATTATCGCCTCGTGGGCAAGGGCGAACCCTGCGCGCATGCCGGCCAGGGACGAAGACTTCGAAAGCGAGCGCGCGATGATGAGCCGCGGGTTGTCGGCAAGGAGCGGGAGGCTGGATTCCTCCGCGAAGTCCACGTACGCCTCGTCCGCCACGACGATGCCCCGGAACTCCTCCAGGAGCCGGCTGACCCATGACGCGGGGAACGAGTACCCATATGGGGAGTTCGGCGTGGTCAGGAAGAAGAGCTTCGCGCGCGGGGAAGGGGCGGGGAGGACCGCCAGGTCGGACTCCCGGGTCAGGCGGGGCAGGGGGATTTCCACGGCCCGCGCGCGCGCCATGACCGCCAGGACCGGGTACAGGGAGTAGGACGGGACGAAGTACGAGACTGCGTCTCCCTCATCAATGAAAGCCTTCATGATCAGGGCGAGGATCTCGTCGGAGCCGTTCCCGCAGAGCACCTGGGACGGCTGCACGCCGCACGCGGCGGCTGCCTCCGCACGAAGGGCGGCCGCGTCCGGACTCGGGTAGAGGCGCAGCGTGCCGTCCGCCGCCGCCTTCAGCGCCTCGATCACGCGGGGGGACGGGGGATACGGGTTTTCGTTCGTGTTGAGCTTCACGAGCTTCTGACCCGGACCCGGCTGGAGGCCGGGAACATATCCTTTCATGGCCCGCACCGTTCCGCGGACGAGAGCCAGCGCCTCGTCGAGCCTATTCATGGGGCGGATTGTAGCAAAAGGGCGGCGGCTTGACGACCGTGCGTTTTCTCTTTATATCAGATATACTATATTCCTGGGACGAGAAGGAGGCATGAAGAATGCCCATAATGGTTTCTGACAAGGCGGCCGGCCAGATTGCCGCGATCTTCGGCGAGCAGGGCAAGTCAGACGCCATGCTGCGGGTCTGGGTGGCGGGCCTCGGGTGCTCGGGTTTCCGTTACGGGCTGGGCATCGAGGATCGTGCCCCCGAACAGGACGACATGATTTTCGAGGCGAACGGAGTGCGCGTCGTCATCGATCCCCAGAGCCTTTCCTACATGGACGGCTCCACCGTCGACTTCGTCGAAGATCCCCAGAACGGCGGATTCAGCATCGCCAACCCGAACCCGGCGCCGCAGAAGGAATGCGGCTGCGGCGGCGCGTGCCAGACGTCGGCGCAGGCCGGCCCCGGGGCGCAGGCCGAAGGGTCCACCTGCGGCTGCGGAGGAACGTGCGACTGCCAGAGCTGACGGTCTGAAGACTTCTTCAGCGAAAAACGGCGCGGACCTCCCGCGCCGTTTTGCTTTGACGACTAGCCCGGATTTCTCACACTGAGGGCTGTTGGAGTCGGGAACTGGTTGTCGGATGACGTCGGGGAACGCACGCGGGTAGTTTGAGGGCGAGATCCCGGTTCCGAGTCCGCTGCAACACGAAAACTGACCCCTCGGCGCGGGCCGGCTTCTTTCTCCCCGGCGGAAGACGTTTCCCGTCGGTCTTGGGGACAGACTTCTCCCGCCGCAGGCGTACAAGGGGAACCCGCTTCACAACTGTAGGTGATAGGCGCCAGCGAGGTTGCCCGCCGCGGCGACAAACACGTCCTGATAGGGGTAGCCACCGGCCAGACTGATGCTGACACGTCGAACGCTCTGACGCACCCGGGCACCGATTTTCAGCAGCTTCAGACGAATCGTTTGGCAGGTGGCAGTGGCCAACTGCGTGCTTCGCAGACCGACGCGGCGCAACTCGTTGAGAAACACGTAGGCCAGCGAGGAGAACCACAGCCGCAGCTGGTTGGCGCGCATGGTGGCCGAGGAGGTCCTGTCGGCGAACAGGTACAGCTGCTGCTCCTTGATGCGGTTCTCCATCTCCCCGCGGGGGCAGTACAGCTGCTCGTAGACCTCGGCGGCCGCATAGCGATTCTGGGGCAGGGAGGTTACCAGGAATCGGGGGTTGTCGCCCTTGTCCAAGTACTCCGCCTTGGCGATGACGCGCCTGGAGCGGGACCAGCTGTTCAGGGTGCGGTAGCGAAGGTTGGTGTAACGCCGTGCAGGCTTGCCGCTTCGCGCCCAGCGGCGGCGCACGTGTTTCATCAGCGGTCGAATACGGCGCAAAAGGCGCGTATTCTTCGCGATTCCCAGCAGGTAGTCCACCCCATGGGCTTCGCACCAGCTCATCAGCTCATCGCGGCAGAAGCCGCTGTCCGCTCGTACCAGGATGGGCACACCCGGCCACTTGGACCTCAGATGCGCCACCAGAGTGGCCAGCACCTCGACGGCTCCCGCGCTGGCGTCGATGTCACTGGGCCTCAATTGCGCCCACAGTAGTTGGTCGGCGCAGAACACATACAGCGGCAGGTAGCAGTAGCAGTCGAAGTACCCGTGGAAGAACCGTCCCTCCTGCTTGCCGTGCAGCGGGTCATCGGTAGCATCAAAATCCAGGATCAACCGCGCGGGACGCTTCTTGGTGGTGCGCACGAAGGTGGTGATGAAAAAATGGCTGAGCTTCTCCATGTCGGCGACGATCTTCTTGTAACGGGTGGGCTCCTGGCCCGCGGGCCGCGCCGTCTCCAGACGATTGAGGGTGCTCTTGCCGGCCAGCGGACCGGCTTGCGGATCCGCCCTCCCGCACAACAGGCCCATCAGCGGGTCATCGCGTAACTGGTCGTGGTCCACCAAGTCTTCGTAGCCCAGGCACAGCCCGTAGATGCGTTGCCCGATCAGTTGCTCCACGGGATGTTCGACGAAGCGCTGGTCCCTACCGTCGCGAAAGCAGGATGCGAACTCTCGAATGTAGCCTCGGCCCTGTTCGATCTGGCGCAGCAGAAGCGAACCGCCATCCGAACTGACTTGCCCCCCATCGAAGGCGGCCACCACCGCTCGGCCCTCGATCTCTTGAAAGACAAGCTGCTTCGACGTACTGTTGGAGTTCATAAGGCCTCTCGTTCTCCGGCTAAGTTTATTCTGGCGAATTACTTATACCGGAGCGAAAGGCCTTTTTCTATCTCACGTGTGAGAAATCCGGGCTAGCGTTTGACGACCGCTTCGGCGCCGCCGGCGGAGAGGATCGGTGACGAGGGGATGCTTCCGATGGTGGCCCGAAGAACCGCGGTGGGTCCGCCCACGACGCTCGTCAGGCCGAGCAGGACCGAATCCCAGGCGCGGCGCAGGAGGCCGGCGCTCTGCACGCCGGACGCAGCAGAGAGCGGGACCCGGCCCACTTCGGTGTCCTCGGCCATGTAGACAAGGGAGCCGACCCTCTGGTGCGGCTCCACCGGCGCCACCACGGGCTCGGGGATCTCGATGGTATAGGCGAGCTTTTCCATTTCGCTGCGCCGGGCGGTGATCGTGATTTCCTCCGGCGGAACGAGGGCAACCTCACGGTCGAATCCCTTCCACACTCGGACCGGCGGCAGGGTCGGCGGATCGAGCCGGACTGTCGCGAAGTTGCGGAATCCGTATGACAGAAGGCGCATGCCGTCCGAGGAGCGGTGCCGGCCGCCGTCATCCAGGGAGCGCCCGGGGACGCCGAGGAGCACGACGATGAGCCGCATGTCCCCCCGCTTCGCCGTGATTGCAGCGGTGAAGTTGTCATTGTTCAGATGCCCGGTCTTCAAACCGTCCACCCCGAAATCGTCCCAGACGAGGTAGTTGGGGTTGAACTGCTTGCGCGTGCGGATGGCCGCCATCCGTCCGTCCGCCATGTTCTGCACGAGCGGATAGTCGAACTCCCGCAGCGAATGCAGCTCCTCCAGGGCCTGCGGGTGAAGGTCGATGTAGCGGCGGCAGAAGTCCGCGAGCTCCCGCGCCGTGGTGCGGTTCCCCGGGCCCACCCCGGAGGGATCAGCGAACCGCGTGATCTTGTATCCAAGGAAGCTTGCCTCATCGTTCATGAGGCGGACGAACTTGGGGGTGCTGCCCGCCACGTACTCCGCAAGGGCGGTGGCGGCATCATTGCCCGAGGCCACTGCCATTCCCTTCATCAGCTCTTCCACGGTCACGATCTGTCCCGGGCCGAGGTTCATGAGCGAGGAGCCTGGTTCCTGGTGGTCTGCGAACGCGTTGGTGGTGATAGAGACGACGTCCCCGCGGCTGATGGAACGGTCCTCCAGCTTCTCGTAGACGAGGTGAAGGGACATGAGCTTCGCCACCGATGCCGGGGGAAGCGGCTCGTCGGCGTCGTGCTCGAAGAGGACCCGGCCGGTGGCCTGGTCGATGAGGACGGCCGAGCGCGCGTACAGGTGAAACGGCGCCGGCGGCTGTCCGTCCGCGCTCTCCACGGGGCGGGCGGCAACCGGCAGCGCGGTGAGGCACGCGACGGCAATCATCGTTGTGAGACGCGGGATCAGGGGGTTCACCCTCCCTCGACCTCCTTGTTCGTCACGTCTCCTGCAGTGCGGTTCCGTGAGACGCGGGGTGTGCGGAACCACGTCCTGTATATCCCGCCACCCCGCCGAGTGTAAAGGGGTTTCGCCCCTATGCACTGCTGTCGCTTGCCTTGGGCTCGGTCCGGATGTCGATCCTGATCTCGTCCCCGGACTCCTCCCGGTCCCGGGGCGGAACGACGAGGGTCAGGAGGCCGTTGTGGAACCGGGCTTCCGTCCCGGCCTGGTCGAACTTGTCCGCCGGCACGTAGTAGCGCTGTTCCTCGATGTCCTTGAGCTTGAGCCGGCGCTTGAAGTACTGCACGCTCTCGTCCGTCTCCTCCACCCGGGGGGCCTTCGCGGAGAAGATCAGGTGGTCCCCGCGGAACTGCGCGCTGATGTCCTTCTCGTCGAACCCGGCGAGGGCGATCTCGAAGACGAGCTTCTTGTCCCGCGACAGGTAGATGGTGGAGGGCGGGTAGAGGTACGCGGGGTAGTAGTCCGGGTTGGCGAAGGGCCCGCGGCCGAAGTGCTCCGCGGCGCGCCTCATCTTCTCCGCGGCTTCGCGGTCGAACGTCTCGCCGATGCTCTCAGCGAGCTTGAACGCCTCGTCCATCACCCGTCCGAGGTCAAACGTGAAAACCCTGTTCATACGGTCCTCCTTCAGGCACTTTCGCCTGGGCGGCTTCCCCTCTACGGGCTAAGCCTTGCGGTCCCCCATGCGGGGCGACTCCCGGAGAGAAGCCCGGGCGGGCTCTCTCTGCTTTTCAATGTACTGACGGGGGACAGCGAGGGACAAGCGCAGGGGGCCGCCCACGCGCACGGGCATGATCAGGAAGGGGATCCCTTCCCGGTGGAGCCGGCGCTGGACGGCGAAGGCCGTATGGTTGAACAAGAGGCGCGTGAGGATGCTTTCCTCGGAGAAGACGATCTGGCCGCCGAAGAACACGGCGTTGGGGTGCTTGCGGAAGATCCTCTCCGCAAGGTCGCAGATCTCATCGGAGACGTCGGTGCCCACGGCCGCGAAGCCCTCGGCGTGGTAGCCCTCCGATTTCATGAACGCGACGTACTTGCCGAGGCCTTCCTCCACGTGGCTGCGGAGCTTCTCGATGTTCTCCGCTCCCTTGAACCGGTCCGCGTCGATGATGCCTGCCTGGATGAAGAACCAGTTCCGGAAAGTGTCCCCGAACACCCGCCGGATGCTGAAGAGCGTGTGCAGGCCTGTCCCGTTGAATCCGGAGACGAGGAGCACGGCCGATCTCGCCCGGGGATTGTAGCGCGGCGCCCGCCGGCGCTTGCCTTCGCGGGATTCGGCGGCGATCAGCTGCACGTCGCTTTCCGCCGCCGCGCTCATCAGATGGTCCAGGCGGGCCAGCTTCCTGCCGGTCTGGAGGTAGAACCGCTTGACGAACAATGCCACGGCGACGAGGGAACCGGTCACGAGCAGCGTGATCCAGCCGCCCGTCCCGAACTTCAGGACGATCTGGGAAACGAGAATGAAGCTCGTCAGGAGAAGGCCGATCCCGTTGATGAGGAACTTCCTTTTCCAGGTCTGGACGCTTCGGCGCTCCTTCCACCAATGCCGCACCATTCCTGCCTGGGAGAGGCAGAACGTCATGAACACGTTGATGGCATACAGGACGATCAGGAAGCTGACCGAACCGCCGCTGACGAGCATCAGAACGAGCGCCGCGCTGCCCATCAGGACGATCCCGTTCTTGATCACGAGCCGCTCGCTGAGGAGACTGAACTGACCGGGCAGCCATCGGTCGAGCGACATGTTCGCCAGCACCCGCGGCCCGTCGAGGAAGCCTGTCTGGGCAGCGACGAACAGGAGCACCGCTTCCGACACGAGAGTGACCAGGACGAAGGCGTATCCGCCCCCGCCCCAGCCGGAGGCGATCCGCTCCATCAGGATCGCGTTCAACGTCTTGCCCGGCACCTTCGTGACTCCGAACAGCAGGTACCCGACCATGAGTCCGGCGGCCATGAACGCCAGGGAAGCGGCCATGTAGCGCATCGTCCGCTTCGCGGTCTGCACGCGGGGCTCCCGGAGGATGGGCATTCCGTTGCTGACCGCCTCGATTCCGGTATAGGTGCCGGCGCCCATGCTGTAGGAGCGCATGATGAGGAGGAAAACGCCGAATCCCCCCAGCGACTGGCGGGCTGCTCGCGCCTGCGCGGCAGTTGCCTGCGCGACGTCACCGACGGCGGGGAGATGCGTCAGGAGGCCCCACAGGATGGCGAACGTGTGCGTGACGAGGAAAATGAGGAAGATCGGGACCAGAGGCATGACTGATTCCCGAACACCTCTCAGGTTGAGGACCATGAGGAGCAGGACCCCGAGCGTCGCCACGAGCAGCTTGTAGGGCAGCCACCGCGCGGGAAGAAAGCTGAAAATGGCGTCCGCGCCGCTGGCGATTGACAGCGTGATCGTGAGCACGTAGTCAATCAGAAGGGCGCAGCCGGAAATCATTCCCAGCGTCGGGGAGAGGAGCTTGCTTGCAACGAGATACCCTCCGCCGCCCCCGGGGAACAGCTCGACGATCTGCGAGTAGCTGGACGCGATCACGATGATTGTGATCGCCGTGGCCAGGGCAACGAAGATCCCCAGGTGACCGTGGCTGCCGAGGCTCAGGAACGACTCCTCGGGGCCGTAGTTCGCCGACGACAATCCGTCCGCGCCCAGCCCGACCCACGCAAAGAAAGCCACGAGGGAGAGCTTGTGGAAGATGTGGGGGTCGTTCAGATCCTTCGCCCTGCCGAGGAGGATGCTCTTCAGGCGGGAGAGCAGATCTTGCGAATCAGAATCGCTCATTGCAGTCGAGCGGCCACTCTATAGCGCCCGCCGCCGGTTGTGCAAGGGCTTCGGCCCCGGCACGGTCTTCGGCCGTGCTATCGGGGGTGCGGACCGTCGAGCTCCTCGCCCCGGCCCGTGATGGAGAAAACGACCCGCTCGCAGATGTTGCCGACCCGGTCGGCCACGCGCTCGAGGTTGTGGGCCACCCAGGTGAGCCGGTTCGCCTGCTCGATGGTGCGCGGGTCCTGCATGATGTACGTGATGAGCTCGCGGTAGATCTGCTCGTACAGCACGTCCACCTGCGCGTCCTCCTGGGGTATGCTCCGCGCCTCGTCCACGTCCTGGCGGTAGAAGGAATCCAGGGCGCGGTGGAGCATGTCGCATGCCTTGTCCGCCATGCGGGGCAGGTCCACCAGCGGCTTGATGAGGGGTTCTTCGCCGATCATCACGGCGATGTTGGCAATTCCCTTGGCATAGTCCGCAATCCGTTCCAGCTCGGTTGCGATCTCGAAGATGGCCGCAAGCGTCCGCAGGTCCCCCGCCATGGGCTGCTGCGTGGCGATGAGCGTGAGCGTCTCGTTCTCGATGGCGTAGCGCTTCTCGTTGATGAGGCGGTCGTCTTCCATGATGCTGCGAGCCTTCGCAATGTCCCGTTTCTTGAGGGCCTGCACGGACTCCGCCACCGCGCGTTCCGCCATTGCGCCGAGGGCCAGTATCTCATCCTGCAGGCGCTGCAGGTCGTGCTCGAACTTTTCCCGTGGCATGATTCAACTCCTCGCGCCGCGGCTGCCCGCCGCACGCGTCCGCGCGCCGCGGATCATCCGTAGCGCCCCGTAATGTAGTCTTCCGTCCGCGTGTCCCGCGGGCTCGTGAAGATCTGGTCCGTGGCCCCGACCTCCGCCAGGATCCCCGCCTTCTGGTCGTTCAGCCAGAAGAAGCCCGTGCGGTCGGACACCCGTGCCGCCTGCTGCATGTTGTGCGTCACGATGACGATCGTATACCTTTCGGTAAGCGTCCGCATCAGCTCCTCCACGCGCAGCGTGGCAATGGGATCCAGCGCGGAGCAGGGCTCGTCCATGAGGATGATCTCCGGAACCACCGCGACCACTCGCGCAATGCACAGCCGCTGCTGCTGTCCGAGGGAGAGCCCCAGGGCGTCCTGGCGCAGCGAATCCTTCACCTCATCCCACAGATCGGCAGAGCGCAGGCTTTTCTCCACCACGTCCGCCAGGGAGCTTCCCCGATGCGTGCCCAGCACCCGGGGCCCGAAGGCGACGTTGTCGAAGATGGTCTGCGGAAAGGGGTTCGGCCGCTGAAAGACCATCCCCACCCGCTGGCGCAGCGCCACCACGTCGGTGCCCGGGGAGTAGATGGACATGCCGTCAATCGTCACGGTGCCCACGGCGCGGGCGCCGGAGATCGTATCGTTCATCCGGTTGAGGCAGCGGAGGAACGTGGACTTGCCGCACCCCGAAGGCCCGATGAGCGCGGTGATCTGTCTCTCCTCGATGTCGATGGAAACGTCGGCAAGGGCGAGGGCCTGGCCGTAGAAGAAGGACAGGCCGCTGACGGAGATCTTGGGCATTATCCGAACCTTCCCGTCACGTAGTCTTCCGTCCTCTTGTCCAGCGGGGAGGTGAAGACGCGCGGCCCGGCGCCCCGCTCAACGAGCTCCCCGGAAAGGAAGAACGCGGCGAAGTCCGCCACCCGCGCTGCCTGCTGGACGCTGTGCGGAACCAGGACCACGGCGTAGCGTGACTTCAGCTCGAACAGCGACTCCTCCACCTTTGCCGTGGAAATGGGGTCCAGTCCCGAGGTGGGCTCGTCCAGGAGGAGAACCTCCGGCTCCAGGGCAAGGCTTCGGGCGATGCAGAGCCTCTGCTGCTGGCCCCCGGAGAGGCTGAGAGCCGGCGCGTCCAGCCTGTCCCTGACCTCTACCCACAGCGCCGCCTGCTGGAGGCTGCGCTCCACGATCTCCGACAGGCGCCACGCGTCACGCTCTCCCGCCAGGCGCGGTCCGAACAGCACGTTGTCCCGGATGGTGCCGGGGAGCGGCAGGGGCAGGGCGAACACCATGCCCACGCGCCGGCGCAGCCGGGACACGTCGGTGCCCGGCGCATAGATGTCCTCCCCGTCCACGAGGACGCGTCCGGTCATCTGCGTGTCATCCACCATGTCGTTGAGACGGTTGACAAGACGCATGAGGGTGGTCTTTCCACCGCCGGCGGGACCGAAGAGGACGGAGATCGCCCGGTCGGGGATGTCCAGCGTCACCCCTTCCAGGCAGCTCTTTCCGGAGTACCAGTAGCTGAGGCCCTCGATCCTGATCTTGGGGAACGCCGCGTTCACTGAAGCGTTCTCCGGTTCGATCACCACGGGCGCTTCCTCCGGAAATAGCTGCGGATCACCGTTGCCACGACGTTCAGAGACAACACGAGAGCGAGCAGCACGAGCGCCGTGCCGTACTGGACGGACAGCGGCATGCCCGGCACCTGCGTGCTGATGACGTACAGGTGGTAAGGCAGCGCCATGGTCTGGTCCAGCGGGGACGAGGGGAGCCGTGGCAGGTAGAACGCGGCCACCGTGAACAGGATGGGGGCCGTTTCCCCGGCGGCCCGGAGCAGGCCGAGGATCACACCCGTGATGATCCCCGGCAGCGCCTGCGGAAGGACGATGTTCTGCACGGCCTGCCACCGCGAACCGCCGAGGCTGGCAGAGACGGTGCGGAACTCCTGCGGCACGGCCCGCAGCGCCTCCTCCGCCGTGCTGATGATCACCGGCAGCGTCATGATGGCCAGGGTGAGGGAGCCGGCGAGGATCGACGTGCCGAACCGGAAGAACAGCACGAACATCCCCAGCCCGAACAGGCCGTAGACGATGGAAGGTATGCCGGCGAGGTTCACGATGGCCAGGCGGATGGCCCGCGTACGACGCGTGTCCCGGGCGTACTCGGACAGATAGATCGCTCCTCCGACTCCAATGGGCACCGCGACGAGCGCCGTGCCGAGCGTCAGGAGCAGCGTGCCCACGATAGCCGGGAGGATCCCGCCTTCCCGCATGCCCCCGTGCGGCATGGTGCTGAGGAACTCCCAGTTGATTGCCACAATGCCCCGGGCCACGATGGTCCCGATCACCAGGAGAATCGGCGCAACGACCACCAGGGCGAGGAGCCCGAGAAGCGCAAAGCCGAGGGACTGCACGAGGGAGCGGTTCATCGCAGGCCTCCCCGGCGGCGCTTCTGGAAGATAGCCGCTGCGGCGGCGAGGTTGATGACGAACGTCAGGACAAACAGGATGATGCCGATGCCGAACAGCGCGTGGTAGTGCGTGCTGCCGCGCGCCACTTCTCCCATCTCGGCGGCGACAGTGGCCGTCATCGTGCGCACCGGCTTGAACAGGAACGCCAGGCTCGTCGGCAGCACGGCGGCATTTCCCGTGACCATCATGACGGCCATGGTCTCCCCGATGGCCCGTCCCATGCCCAGCATGACGGCGGTGAGGATCCCCGACCGCGCTGCGGGGACCACGACGCGCCAGATCGTCTGCCACCGCGTGGCCCCCATGGCGAGGCCGGCGTCACGGTAGCTGCGGGGAACGGAGTCCAGCGCGTCCTCCGCGACGCTGATGATCGTGGGCAGGGCCATGTAGGCCAGGATCAGGCCCCCGGTGAACGCGGTGAGGCCGGTGGGCGCGTTGAGGGAGAGCCGGACCATGGGGGCCACGAACGTCATTCCGAAAAACCCCAGCACCACCGAGGGAATTCCGGCGAGCACCTCGATGATCGGCTTGAGAACTTCCCGTGCCCACCGCGGCGCCGCTTCCCGCACGAAGACCGCCGTGGCCACGCCAAGGGGAAGCGCGATCACGATGGAGATGATGGTGACGAGGACGGAGCCGAGGATCAGGGGAAGCGTGCCGAAGATCCCGAAGGTCGGGTACCACCGCGTGGAAAACAGGCCGCGGAGCGGGACCTCGAAAAAGACGGGAATCCCCTCCCGGAGAAGGAAGAGAAAGATCAGGAGCACGAAACCGATCGTCGAGAACCCGAGGACCCGGATGAGCGCCTCCATTATGAACTCGCCGGGCCCGGTTTCCGCTCCCCGGAGACGACGGGGGCTGGCGCGCCGGGGCCGCCGCACCTGCGGCGCTGCGCTCATCTGCCGCTCCCGGTAAGCGGCACGAAGCCGAGTTCCTTCACCAGCTGCTGGCCGTCGTGCATCACCCAGTCGAGGTACGCCTTGACCTTCGCGTCCGGTTGGCCGGCGGTGTACATGAAAAGCGGACGGGATACCGGGTAGGAGCCGTCCCGGACGGTCTCCACGGAAGGCAGGACGAACGGGGAGGAAGCCGAACGGGATACTCCCACTTTCTTCTGGTCCTGCGTGACGTATCCCAGGCCGTCGTACCCGACTGCGTTGGGATTCTGTCGGACCTCCGCGCTGATGCCTTCAGAGGACGGCATGAGGAGCGTTTCCGGGGAGAAAAGCTCCTTCCCCTTGGCGTTCCCGCGGCGCACCACCTGCTCCAGGAAATAGACGTAGGTGCCGGAATTGGACTCCCGGGAAAGCAGGACGATGGGGCGGTCCTCTCCGCCCACCTGGGCCCAGCGGGAAACCCGGCCAGTGTACATGTCCGAGATCTGCTGGAGAGTCAGTCCGTTCACCGGGTTTTCCGGGTTTTCCACGACCGCGATGGCGTCCAGGGCCACCGTGAACCGGACCGGCGTCACGCCGTTCTTCTCCGCCGCCGCGATCTCCTCCTTCGACATTTCGCGGGAGGCGTTGGCGATCTGGATGGTTCCGTTGATGAGCGCCGCGATTCCCGTTCCCGACCCGCCGCCGGTGACAGAGATGCTGACCTCCGGGTGCAGCGTCATGTAGCGCTCCGCCCAGACGAGGGCGAGATTGACCAGCGTGTCCGAGCCGGTGTTCTGGATGGTGAAGGCGCCGCCGGATGCCCCGCGCCGGCCGTCCCCCGTGCCCCCGCCGGCGCACGCACCGAGGATGCAGACGGCACAGCACGCCGCTGCCACCCTCGCCCCTTTCCTTCTGTCCACGATGGGGCTGAGTCTTCTCGATTCCGGGGTCCCTGTCAAGAAACGGGATGTTCACAATCGAGCCGATTCGCGTTACGATGCGCTCCACGGAGGTGGCGGGAATGTCGAGAGTCTTTCTGGCGGCCGTCGCGTGTCTTGTCCTGGCATCGGTCGCCGCTTTTGCGGCTGACGTAACGCGGATGAACGTCCAGGTGCAGGAGACGAAGATCCGGGCGACTCCGAGCGCCCTGGGAAAGATCGTCGGCTCCCTCGTCTACGGGGACCGGGTCACGATCCTGGACCAGCCGGCGGGCTCCCCGGCGAGCTGGCGGAAGGTGAGCGTTCCCGGCAAGGGCCTGCAGGGCTGGGTCAGCCTGTCCGCGCTCACGGACAAGCCCATCAAGCTCCAGGCCGGCTCGGAGAATGTCCAGACGGGAGCTTCCAGCGGAGAGGTTGCCCTCGCCGGCAAGGGCTTCAACGAAGAGGTGGAGAAGCAGTACAAGGCCGACGGGAACTTCGACTACACAATCGTGGATCGCATGGAAGGCTATAATCCAACTGACGACCAGGTCGCCGCGTTCCTGCAGAAGGGCGGGCTGAATACTCCGGGAGGCGCGCAATGAGACTGCTGAAGTACCTGCCCGCAGTCCTGGCCATCGCCGCTCTTTCCGCGTGCGCGTCGATGGGTGTCAGCGACATCATTGCCATCGGCCAGGCAGGCCAGAAGGTCGCGGAGGCGGAGCAGACGGAGTTCACGCCGAAACAGGAGTACTACATCGGCAGGGCAGTCGCGGCGAACCTCCTCAGCACGCGCAAGATCTACGACAACCAGAAGGCCACGGATTACCTGAACGTCCTGGAACGGGCGCTCGCGGACTTCTCCGACAGGCCCGAGACGTTCGGCGGGTACCATGTCGCCATTCTGGATGCCGACGAGATCAACGCGTTCGGCGCCCCGGGCGGACTGATTCTGGTGACCCGGGGGCTCCTGCGCTGCGCGGCAAGCGAGGACGGCGTTGCGGCGATCCTGTCCCACGAGACCAGCCATGTCGTCCTGAAGCACGGCATGAACGCCATCAAGACGGCGCGGAGAACTGCGGCGTTCCAGAACCTCGCCGTCACTACGGCAAACGCGGCCGGAGGCTCGGACGTGCGGCAGCTGACGGACATCTTCAAGGACTCCATCTCTGACATCACGAATACGCTCGTCAACAACGGCTACTCGCGCGACCTGGAGTACCAGGCGGACGCGATGGCGCTGCAGATCATGAAGAACGCCGGCTACGATCCGAAGGCATTCGCGGAAATGCTCCAGGTGATGGAGACGAAGTTCAAGCCAGGCGGCTTGGGCTTCAACAAGACGCACCCGGAGCCCAGGGACCGGCTGGTAGAGGTGGACAAGAAGCTGGCGGCCATGCCGGCGGCCGCGACGCCGCCTCAGGCTGCATCCGCCCGTCAGGCCCGCTACCAGGCCGCGCTGGGGAATATCTGAGAATGCATCGGGCGGTGGAACGACCGGCGTCAGCCGCTGTCGAAGCTGGATATCGCGCTTCGCGCGATTGGCCCTAGAGATGGCCGGCAAAAGAATCTCCGCCGGCCTTCGCAGGGTCCTCCAGGGGATGGCGGTCGGGGCCGCCGCGGCAGTGATCGCTGCGGCGCTCTGGCTTCCGCACGCCCTGGACATCTTCGAGTTCCGTACGTGGGACCTGCGCGCGCGCCTGCTCCAGCGTCCGGGAAGCGCCACGAGCCAGGTCGTCACGATCCTCCTGGACGACAAGAGCCTCGCCTGGGGCAAGGATGTGAACGGGCTGTCGTGGCCCTGGCCGCGGGAGCTGATCGGGATCATCGCGGATTTCTGCAGACAGGGCGGCGCGAAGGCGCTCGTGCTCGATGTCTTGTACACGGAGCCTTCGTCGTACGGCGTGGATGACGACAGGACCTTCGCCAAAGGTCTGCAGCGAAGCGCGAACGTCGTTGGCGCCATGCAGCTCAGCGCCGGCACCCCCCAGGGGCTGGCCGTGACGTGGCCCGTTGAAGCCGCGGCGCCGACGATCCCCGTCGAGGGCCTCGATGCCTGGCTAGCCATCAGCCGGCCCGCCGGCATGGTGTTCAAAAGCGCGCAGACCGCCATCCCGGGGCTCCTCGAGAACGCGCGCTTCATGGCAAACACGAACCTTCCTCCGGATTCCGTCGACGGAGTGTACCGGCGGGAGCCTCTGTTCAGCATTTTCGACAACCGTGTTGTTCCGTCCGAAGCCCTGGCAGCGTGGCTCGTGGGAAATCCGCAGGCGGGGCGGATCTCGATCAGGCTGGGGCAGCTCCTGGTCGGCGGACATGCCATACCGGTGGATTCGAACGGACGAGCGATCCTTCGCTACCGCGGGCCGACGCTGACGCATCCGAACTTCAACGCCGCGGAAATCCTCCAGTCGTACCAGCAGATCGCTGACGGCAAACGCCCCAACCTCGACCCCTCCGTGTTCAAGGACAAGTACGTGTTCTTCGGGTATACGGCCTCGGGGACCCTCGACCTGAAGCCCACTCCCATGAGCGGCGTGTACCCGGGTGTCGAGGTCAACGCCACGATGCTGGACAACCTGCTCTCCGGCGACTTCATGCGCCCCATGTCGGGGGCGGCGACGATCCTGATCCTGCTCCTCCTCTGCATCGCGGCGGGTGTCGCGGCCTCCGCCGTGTCCGGCGCCGGCAGGACCGCCTTGATCTACGTGGCGTTCATTCCGGTGGCACCGGCGCTCGGCATCGCTGCGTACGCGCTGGGATACTGGCTGCAGCTGATCGCCCTGGAGCTGGGGACGCTCCTCTCCCTCATTGGCTCGAGCCTCGCCAGCTACGCCACCGAGGGCCAGCAGAAGCGCTACATCAAGAACGCGTTCAAGCAGTACCTGAGCCCGACGGTGATCGAGCAGCTGATCGCGCATCCCGAGACCCTCAAGCTGGGGGGAGAGAAGCGGGACCTGTCCATCTTCTTCTCCGACCTGCAGGGATTCACGTCGATCTCCGAAGTGCTGACACCGGAGGAGCTCACCCAGCTCCTCAACGACTACCTCACGGCGATGACGGACATCATCCAGGAGGAAGGCGGGACCATCGACAAGTACGAGGGTGACGCCATCATCGCGTTCTGGAACGCGCCGCTGGCGCAGGAGGACCATGCCGTGCGGGCGGTCCGCTCGGCCCTTCGCTGCCAGGCGAAGCTGGACGAGCTGCGGCCCGTGTTCCGTGAGCGGGTCAAGAAGGACCTGTACAAACGGATCGGAATCAACTCGGGGCCTGCTGTTGTCGGCAATTTCGGCTCCCACACCAAGTTCAACTACACGATGCTGGGGGACGCCGTGAACCTCGCCTCACGCCTGGAAGGCGTGAACAAGCAGTTCAAGACCTACACGATGATCTCCGCGATGGTCAGGGACAGAATGGGAGATGCGTTTCCGGTGCGGGAGGTGTCGAGGATCGCCGTGGTGGGACGGCGCGAGCCGGTGACCGTTTTCGAGCCGATGATGCCGGAGACATTCCAGCGCCGGCGCGCTGTTCTGGACGTCTTTGACCGCGGACGCGCCGAGTACTACGCCGGACGCTTCAGCGAAGCCCAGCGCATCTTCGAGAGCATCTCCCGCGAGGACCCTCCGGCGTCCTGCTATGCGGAGAAATGCCGGCAGCTCATTGCCAGCCCGCCGAAAGAGGGATGGGCCGGCGTGTGGGTCATGACGGAGAAGTGACGGAGGGCGGGGCTGCGCCCCCCGCCGGCAGGACCTTCTCCAGCGCTTCAATGACTTCCCGGACATTCTTCATGCTCAGCACTCCCTGGTCGGGAATGCTGATATTGAACTCCGTCTCCAGGGCGAAGAGGATGTTCACGCCGTCGAGGGAATCGATGCCAAGGTCCTCGAAACTGCTTTCCAGCGTGACCTTCTCCGGCGGCACTTTCTGGCTCGCCGCGATGCACCCGATCACTCTGCTGACCATTTCATCGGTCATACCCGTTGACTCCTCTTGTGCCGACGCAGCTCTGCAGGTGTTCTCATTATAAATCATCCCGGAGACGCCCTGCAACTCACGGGAAGGTTGCGGGAGGAGAGCGAGGGAGCCGATCGGGAACGCGCACCCCCGGCATGAGGTGTCCGGAACGTGCATATTTTTGCTCAAAAAGAAACAAATTACAGCGCATTTTTTAACAAAAGTACTTGACTAGATCTCCATTCTAGTTTAACTGAGATATCAGATTTCGGATCTATCAGCCCTGACCCTGCCCCACTGATTGAACAGCATGATGTCACATCGGGGCAGGTTCTTTTTATCCAGCCAGTTCAATCTTCGCCAGAACGAGATCAGCAAGCATCCTCTTTTGCGCGGGGTCTACGACGTCGAAGCACGGAATGCTCCATCCCGCCGCTGCCGCGGCGCCTGCGGCTGCCGCGGCGCCGGACAGCGCGACGACGGCGTTCCGCGGTATGCGCTTCTCACGCAGCGTCTCCTCCAGACCATCCGGGGAGCGAAGGCACACGACATAGAACTGGCCGTCCGCGGGCTGGAGGGACCCTTCGCAGATCAGGATGCGGATCCGCCGGGGGAAGAGCTGCGCGACGTCCTGCAGGGAGCGCGGCGGCATGCCCCGCTCGAAACGGGCCGTGCCGCCGGCGTGCAGGGCAACCACGACCTCAGCTCCAGCCGCCTCGTGGCGCCGCGTGTCTGTGGCCTCGGCGCTCAACGACGGCAGGTGATCCGTCATCGTCTTGATGCTTCCGACGGAAATGCCGCGGGAAGAGAGCTCGGAGATCAGCGCTTCCGCGACCGTCGTCTTCCCGCTTTTCTTCAATCCGGCAACGGTGACGACGACGGGAAGGGGGCGATCAGGGCCGGGGAGAGATTGCGGCATAGCTCCGGCGGAGTGTATCCTGTTTTCCGGGGGAGGTGAATCGTGGAACGCGAGATCTCGATCGTCAGTGGAGGCGACCTGGTGGCCTTGAACGGATTCGTGAAGAAGATGTTTCTCAACACGCTCCTGGGAATGCTCAGCTCCCTTCATGATGTGGACCTGGACGGGGAGGTCCGCATCGTGGTCAGCGCAAAGGAACCGACGCCCGGAGCGCGCTGAGGTGACGCCGATTCCGCAACTGCTTTTACCGGAGGTACATCATGAAACGACTGCTGTGCTGTACGCTTCTTGCGTGCGCCGTGCTTCTTCCCCTGGCCGCCCAGGCCGGGCGCCTGCGAATGGCCACGACGACGAGCACCCTCGACAGCGGGCTCCTCACCGTGCTGGACCCGCCGTTCGAGAAGCTCACCGGCCTCACCGTGGACGTGATCGCCGTCGGCTCGGGGAAAGCGATCAAGCTCGGTGAGAACGGCGACGTGGATATCGTGTTCGTCCATGACCGCAAGGCGGAGGACCGGTTCATCGCCCAGGGGTTCGGGGTCAACCGGCGGGACGTCATGCACAACGACTTCGTTCTCGTGGGTCCGCCGGATGACCCGGCGCGGATCACGGGTGAGACATCCGCCGTGGCGGCGTTCACGAAAATCGCCGCGGCCGGCTCGGCCTTCGTCTCCCGGGGGGACGCGTCGGGAACCAACGCGAAGGAGCTGGACATCTGGTCCCAGGCAGGGTTGAAGCCGCAGGGCAGATGGTACAAGGACGCCGGCCAGGGAATGGGAGAGGTGCTCGTCATGGCGAACGACCTGCGGGCCTACACGCTCTCCGACCGCGGGACGTGGCTCGCCATGAAGGCGAAGCTTCCCGGGCTCGCCATCCTGGCCCAGGGGGATCCGGTCCTGTTCAATCCCTACGGCGTGATCGCCGTGAATCCCCAGAAGCATCCCGGCGTCAATTACATGGCCGCGATGCAGTACATCGCCTGGGTCACATCGGTGGAAGGCCAGCGGATCATCCGTGACTACGCCGTGGACGGACAGGCGCTGTTCACCCCGGACGTGATCAGGTAGGAACGCGGCGGATGGGCGTGTTCGGGAGGGCGATCCGGCTCCTCGTCTGCGGAGACGCCGAGGTGTGGTTCATTACGTGGACCTCCCTGCGGTTCTCCCTGTCCTCCACGCTGCTCGCCTGCGTCCCCGGCATACCCCTCGGCGTCCTCATCGCGCTGCGCCGCTTCCGCGGCCGACGCGCGCTCCTGGCGGTCCTCAGCAGCCTCATGGCCCTGCCCACCGTCGTCGTCGGCCTCATCGTGTACTCCCTCGTGTCCCGCGTCGGCCCTCTGGGCGGCCTGAGGCTCCTGTTCACCCCGGGGGCCGTGATCATCGGCCAGGCCATCCTGGCGTTTCCCATTGTGCTCGCCATGACGGCCAGCGCGTTGAGCAGCCTCAATCCCCTTCTCCCCGAAGTGCTCACGACCCTCGGCGCCACCCGCCGGGGGATTTTCTGGATGAGCGTGCGAGAAGCGCGGGGTGCCGTGCTTTCCGCGGCTCTTGCGGCCTTTGGCCGCGTTGTCGGCGAGGTGGGCGCTGCCATGATGCTGGGCGGGAACATCCGCTGGTACACGCGGACGATCACCACAGCGATCGCGCTGGAAACAGGAAAGGGGGAGTTCGAGCTCGGTCTTGCGCTGGGAATCATTCTCATGGCGATGGCCCTCGGCGTGAATGCTCTTCTCCACTGGGCGGTGCGGCATGAATGACGCCACCGCCCCCGCCCTGTTTTCGCTGCGCGGTGTCCGAGCCGAGCTGGGCGGCCGCCCTGTCCTGACGGTGGATTCTCTGGAGATTCCCCGCGGCCGGACCACGGTGCTCATGGGGGAGAACGGATCCGGCAAGACGACGCTCCTGCGCCTTCTCAACGGCCTTCTCGAGCCGGCGGCCGGCGTGATCCGGTACGAAGGGCGGGGGCTTGCCGACGACGGCGCTGCGCGGCTGCGGCGCGAGACGGTCATGGTGCACCAGGCGCCGCTGCTCTTCCGGGGAAGCGTGCGGCACAACGTACGCTACGGCCTGAGGATCCGCGGCGTGCCCGGCGAGGAGATCGCGCGGCGGGTCGCGGCGGCGCTGGCTCGGGTGGGACTGCCGGGCTTCGAGCACCGCAGGGCCGGCCGGCTTTCCGGTGGGGAGATGCAGCGGGTGGCCATTGCGCGGGCGCTCGTCCTGGAGCCGCGCGTGCTGCTGCTGGACGAGCCTACGGCCAGCGTTGACCACGCGTCCCGGCTCCTCGTTGAAGAGATCGTGCATTCCCTCGCGTCCGCGGGTGCCACGGTGATTGTCACGACGCACAACCGGGAGCTCGCCTACCGCCTGTGCGACAATCTCCTCGTTCTCTCCGCCGGGGCCGTGACCGCGGGCCAGGAGAACATCCTGCGCGGAGCCGTCGAGCACACGGATGAGCACTTCACCTACTTCCGCTCCGGCGGCGTTCTGCTTCGCAGTCCCGCGCGCCAGGGTGACTTCACCGTGGCCGTCCTTCCGCTGGACGACGTGATCCTGTCCGGCAAGCCCCTCAGCTCCAGCGCGAGAAACCAGCTTCCCGGCCGCATCACCCGCATCGAGCCGGAAGGATCCCTGCTCCGCGTGACAGTGGACTGCGGCCCGGCCATCCAGTCTCTGATCACGGAGTCCGCCGCCGAGGAGCTTGCCATGGAAACGGGGCGCGAATGCATGGTAACCTTCAAGGCGTCCGCCGTGAGGTTGTACTGAGGGGGGATGGTGTGATCGAGCTTGATGAGGCCCTGGGCATTACGGCGGCGGCAGGAGCGGCACGGTTCCCCGTGGAGACCGTGGCGCTCGAGCATGCCCTGGGGCGCGTGCTTGCGTCACCGGTCATCTCTCCCATCGATTCCCCGCCCTTCGCCAGGTCCGCAATGGACGGATTCGCCGTGCGGGCGGATGATACGTCCTCCAGCCTCCGGGTCGTGGAGGTGGTGGCCGCCGGCGCGTCCCCCCGCGCCGAGCTGCGCACCGGAGAATGCGCGCGGATCATGACCGGGGCCATGCTTCCCCCCGGTGCGGGCCGGGTCATCCGCCGGGAGTTCGTGGAGGAAGCCGAAGGAATCATCCGCCCGAGCAGGGCAGAGACGGGGAGCAACGTCATCCTCCGGGGCGCGAACCTTCGCGCCGGGGACGTCATCCTTGCCCCGAAGAGACTGGCTCCCCAGGACATTGGGATTCTCGCAGCCTCCGGCGTGGCGCGTGTCGAGGTGGCCGTGCCCCCCACCGTCGGGATTCTCTCCACGGGATCGGAGATCCGAGCGCCGGGAGAGACCCTGGGCCCGGGAGAGATCTACAACAGCAGCGCCGCGCAGATTGCCGCCCAGCTTGCGGTCACCGGATGCCCGGCGCGCTTCCTGGGCGCGGTTGCGGATGAGCAGGCAGGGCTGCAGGAAGCCATCCGCCGCGGGCTCACGGACTGCGATATTGTCCTCCTCACGGGAGGCGTGTCCGCCGGGGATTTCGATTTCGTACCGGGCTGTCTTCGAGCGCTCGGGGCGGAGATCCTCTTTCACGGCGTTGCCGTGAAGCCCGGCAAGCCCACGCTGTTCGCCCGGGCCGGGGCGCGGTTCGTGTTCGGCCTGCCGGGCAACCCGGTCTCCACGTTCGTCATGTTCGAGGTCTTCGTGAAGCCGTTTCTTTTTCGTAGAATGGGAATCGAGTGGGCGCCGGCGCAGTTCCGGGGACGGCTCGCGGAGCGGATCAGCCGCAAAGGCACGGAGCGCACGGAGTTTCTCCCGGTGCGGATTCGGGCCGGGGAGGTCTTTCCCGTTGCGTACCACGGATCGGCGCATCTGAACGCCATCGGGGAAGCGGACGGTCTGATCCGCATGGAGAAGGGCGTGGAAGCCCTGGGGGAGGGGGCCGAGATCGATGTTCGACCGCTATGATCGTTCCATCACGTACCTCCGCATCTCGGTGACCGACAAGTGCAACCTGCGCTGCACGTACTGCATGCCTCCCGAGGGGGTGCCCGAGCGGAGTCACGCGGACTTCCTCTCCTTCGAGCAGATCACCGCCGCGGCCCGCGCCGCGGTCGGCCTCGGCGTTCGCAAGATCCGGCTCACCGGCGGGGAGCCGCTGGTCAAGCGCGGGATCGTCGAGCTTGTGCGGATGCTCGCCGGCGTCGAGGGGCTGGAGCACCTTGCCATGACGACCAACGGCACGCTCCTCTCGCGGTTCGCCTCCGGCCTGAAGGAGGCGGGGCTCGACAGCCTGAACGTTTCCCTCGACACCCTGGACCCGGAGCGGTACCGCACGCTGACCCGGGGCGGTGACATCCAGGAAGCGTTCGCCGGCATCGCCGCGGCGCGCGCGTGCGGCTTCCCCCTGAAGATCAACATGGTGGTGCTCTCGGACACGAGTCCGCGTGACATCGAGCGGATGCGTGAGTTCTGCGCCTCGTCGGGCGCGCTCCTTCAGCTCATCAACCACTACGAGCTCACCGCGCGGAAATCCGACTCCTATGACTTCGACCGTCCGCCGGCCTGCGCGGGCTGCAACAGGATCCGCCTCATGGCGGACGGGATGCTGAAGCCGTGCCTCCACTCCGACGTGGAGGTCCCCCTGGACTTCTCCCGGCTCGAGGAGTCCCTCCGGGAGGCGATCCTTTCCAAGCCCCGGCAGGGCGCAACGTGCGTGAACAGGGCCATGTCCCAGATCGGAGGATGAGCATGGATCTGAGCCATCTCGACGCCGAGGGCAGGGCCGTTATGGTGGACGTGTCCGCGAAGCCCCGCACGCTGAGGACCGCGGCCGCCTCGGGCCGCATCATCATGAGCCCTGAAACCGTACGGCTGATTCGTGAGAAGCTCCTCCAGAAGGGTGACGCGCTGGCCGTGGCCCGGGTCGCCGGCATCGCTGCTGCCAAAAGGACGTCGGAGCTGATTCCCCTCTGCCACAACATCAGGATCGACCACGTCTCCGTGGACATGGCCTTGCGGGACGATGGCGTGGACGTAGCCGCTCGTGCCGTATGCACGGAGAGCACGGGAATCGAGATGGAGGCATTGACGGCCGTCTCCGTGGCCGCGCTGACGCTCTACGACATGTGCAAGGCAGTGGACACGGGAATGCGGATCACGGACATCCATCTGCTGGAAAAGACGAAGGAACCTCCGCGGTGAAGAGAGACTTCTCGATCCTGTCCATCAACGTCTCGGCGCGCACGGGAGAACAGAAGACTCCCGTGGAGCGCGCCGAGCTGCGGGAGAATCACGGCATCGTCGGAGACGCCCATGCCGGTGGCTGGCACCGTCAGGTCTCCCTTCTCGCGGAGGAGGACATTGACACAATGCGGGGGAGGGGAGTCGAGCTCGGCTTCGGGGACTTCGCGGAGAACATCACCACCCGGGGCATCGACCTCGGCTCCCTCCCCGTGGGCGCGCGGCTGTGCCTCGGCGCGGCGGTTCTGGAGGTCACCCAGATCGGAAAGGAATGCCATACGGGATGCGCAATCTCCCGCACCGTGGGAGACTGCGTGATGCCCCGCCGAGGTGTGTTTGCCCGGGTGATCCGAGGGGGGGAGATCGATCGTGAGAGTGTCTGTCATTACGATCTCTGACCGCGCCTCCCGCGGCGACTACGAGGACACAACGGGCCCCGAGATCGAGAAGGAGGTGCGCGGCAGATTCCCCGAGGCGGAAGTGAGGCGCTGCATCGTGCCGGACGAGCCCGAGCGGATCCTCACGGCGTTCAGCGAGCAGGAGGGCGCGGACTTCATCCTGACAGCCGGCGGCACCGGGATCTCCCCCCGCGACGTGACCCCGGAAACCACCCGTCGCTTTATCGAGAGAGAGCTGCCCGGAATCTCCGAGATGATCCGCGCGCAATCCTGGGAGGAGACCCCCGCCTCCGTTCTCTCCCGCGGTATCGCGGGGATGAAGGGGCGGACGATCGTCGTCAACTTCCCCGGCTCCGTCCGCGCGGCCCGGACCTGTATGCGCGTGCTTGCGCCGGTGATGGAGCATGCCCTGAAGATGCTCCGGGGCGGGGGACACGAATGAGCGCGCGGACCTCGGCGCCGCGAAGCCTCGTGGACCGGGTCTACGAGCATCTCCTGGAGCAGATCATCTCCGGGGCCATCCGCTACGGGGACACGATCAGCATCAAGGGAGTGGCCGCCCGCCTGTCGGTGAGCAGCATGCCGGTCCGTGAGGCGCTGAAGCGCCTGGAGTACGAAGGCGTGGTGAGCATCAAGCCGCGCAGCTCCTGCCGCGTGCGCGTGCCGTCCCGCAAGGCGATCCTCGAGGTCTACGCCCTGCGGGAGGCCCTGGAGGCCTTTGCCCTGTCGCGAAGCGAAGGGAAAATCCCTCCCGTCACCCTGTCGCGGATCCAGGGCATCGTGGAGCGGATGCGTGCCCTGCCCGGAGAGGCGGATCCGGTGGAACGGGAGAAGAAAGCGGTGGCCCTGGACCGCCAGTTTCACAGCGAGATCTGCGCGCTCGCCGGCAACGACATGCTGAACGAGTTCTACCGACAACTTACCCTGCGCGTGAACATGACCCTCATGCACGAGAAGACCTACCACAGCCTCGAGCGCGACTGGGCCGAGATGCACGCCGAAGTCCTGTCCTGCCTCCCGGGCAACACGACGCGCGCCATCGAGCTGCTGAGGAGCCATTTCGCCACGGCGCGGGGAATCCTGGAACGAAACGGGGGATAGGCCGGAAATGTCGCGCTTCGCGTGATCAAAGCCGCGGGTAATGCCGCGGCAGGCCTAGAGGACGCCGCCCAGGAGGGAGAAGGCCAGGACGGCGAGCACGAGCGCCGTCACCCCCACGTACAGCCAGTCGCGCTCCAGGAGGTACGCGATGAGGGAGACCGCGACACGCACGATGGGCACCGCGATCAGGAGCAACAGGCCGAGCTGGATGATCGCCTCGCTGCGGAGCGCCAGCGCCTCCTTCAGCACGCCGTCCACGTGCGTGAGGAACACCGGCTCACCCTGGAAGGACCGGTAGCGCGGCGCATCGCGGCCGTGCCGGGCCAGGTAGAGGATTCCGCCCGCCAGGACCACCACCGCGGCGGCAATGACACCCGCGCGAAGCAGGGCCCCGATGACACGCTCCACCTGACGGTCGCCGATTCTTTTCGGTGCTTTCATCTCACAGCCGTCCCGCGATGCCCTTGACGATCATCTCCGCGCCCAGGGCGACAATCGTCAGGGCGAACACGATTCTCAGGACCCGCGTTTCGGCCGCGGCAAGGACCCGGGTTCCCAGGAACGACCCGAGGAGCACGCCCAGCATGATCGGCATGGCGAGAGCGGGGTCGATGTACCCGCGGTTGAGATACACGCCGGCGCTCGCCGCCGCCGTGACGCCGATCATGAAGTTGCTCGTGGTCGTGGAAACCTTGAACGGGATCTTCATAACGCGGTCCATGGCGATCACCTTCAACGCGCCCGAGCCGATTCCGAGAAGCCCCGACAGCACGCCGGCGAGCGCCATGAGCCCGAACCCGGCCGGCACCGAGCGCACGTTGTAGGGCCTCTGCCGGCCGGCCTCCGGGTAGGCGCCGTTCATCTTCAGGAACGACGCCACGCGGTCAGGAGGCACAGTCTCCGCGTCCCGGGGGGGAGACCGGAACATCTGCAGGGCAGAGTAGAGGAGGACGAGCCCGAAGATGATCGCGATGAAGGCCGGTGCAATATGCAGGGCGATGACGGCTCCGCCAAGCGCTCCCAGGGTGGTGGCGATCTCCAGAAACATGCCCACGCGGATGTTGGAGAACCCCTCGCGGACGTACGCGGCCGCGGATCCCGAGGAGGTGGCGATCACCGACACGAGGGATGCGCCCACGGCGTAGCGGATGTCCACACCCAGGACGACGGTGAGGAGGGGGATGATGATGACGCCGCCGCCCAGGCCGGTGAGAGAGCCGAGGAGCCCCGCGCCGATTGATGCCGCTGCCAGAATGCCGGTGAGCTCCACGGTGCTCATGACGCGGGGGAGGATAGCCTTCCGCGGGGAAAGGTGCAATGCCGATTGTGATTCCGGCTCTCGCGCACTACGCTTTCAGGGGAGGCCGAGAATGTCAGATGACGCTGCCAGCCTGAGCCCGGCGATCAGGGCGCACCTCGCCGTGCTCGTCAGGAATGCGGGTCTCGATGATACGGAGGAGTCGCGCGCCCGGATGGCGAGCGCATGGCTCCGCAAGAAGAGCATGTTCGAGGGACAGGTGAAGGCCCTGGACATGAGGCAGCTCGCCGAGCTTTCAGCGGACGACCCGCGCGGCGCGCTCCTCCTGACCTGGTCGGGATCACTCGTCAGCGTCGGGCCGCTGGAGACAGGGGGCCGGCGGGTGGAATACGCGAGCATCGAGCTGCGCACCGACGTCCCCCGGCTCGCCGTGACGGACGGGTCGAGGCTCGACGGGAGCCTCCGCGTGGACGCCGAGGCGGTCTTTACCGGCGGTCCCGTCCGAAGCACCTCCGCCGTCCTGCTGATCGCAGCCTGCGATCCTTCCGTGCCGGCGGAGGAACAGGCCAAGAGGATCCGCGAGGCCACCATTTTTCTGACCAATGGCTTCCTGAAGATCAACCGGACCGTCGCCCTTCCGGGCGGCGGATTTCCCGAGCTCTTCACGATGCGCACGATCGTCGGGTACCTTGCCGAGAAGAACGGCGTGAGCCGGAAGCTCGCCCGGCAGATCCTGGAAGACTACGTTTCCGTCCTGGAGTCCGGCCTGCTCCTGGGCCACCGGGTTCCGCTGGGGAAGATGGGCAGGCTGTTCCTTCGCATGCGCCCTGCCCGCAAGGCCCGGGTCGGGCTCAACCCGGCAAGCGGGGCCCGCATTACGATCCCCGCCCGTCCGCCCCAGGCCGTGCCGCGCATCTCCTTCAGCAGGCTCCTGAAGGACCGCGCCCGCGAGGCGGCGGCGCCTGAGGGGCCGGAGGGGACCGCGTAGGCCCTGCGTCGCTCCTAGGGCAAAGCCTCCTGGAGATCGACCGGCAGGTAGATCCACCCGTACGGCGTGCTCGCGCTCACCATGCCCGTGATGTCGAACGTCGGATGCGGGTTCGTCGCCAGGTTCAGCGCCATGAGGAGCGTCTTGCCGGGGGAGTTCTCCATCTGCAGCACAACCGGCTGCGTCTCTCCGGGCTGCACGTCCACGGATTTCTTCGTCTGGAGGAGCGAATACTTCTTCCCGCTGATCACGAGGGACGTTTTCACGGCGGCCAGCGTGAAGGGATACGAGTTCGTATTGGTGAGGTTGAACGTGAGCCTCCACGTCGGGCTGAACGGGTCACCCTCGCTGCCGACGTACGAGATCTCCGGCACCTTGGGAACCGGGATCTCGATGGTCTGGGTGAACGGGATGGCGTCGAATCCGTACCGCGCGGCGGGGTACACCTGGCCTCGGAACGTCACGCGGAGACTCCCCGAGGCCAGGAGATCCGGCGCCTGCCCCATCACGGTCTTCATCGAGATGTGGAACGGGAAGGGAACTGTCTGCGTGTGATTCGGGGGCGTGTGCCTCAGGTCAGCCGTCGAATCGGTAAACAACTCCTCGTCGTACATGTCCACGGCGAAGTTGACTTTCCGCAGCTCCAGCTCCGCCGTGTCGTTGTTCTTCACGGCGACGCGCGCGTCGAACTCGACGCGCTCGGGCCAGAACTCGATGGACTTGAAGTTACTCACACTGACCGTCGGCGGCGTAGTGACCATCGGCCCTTCGCTCGCGCACCCGGCCAGAAATGCCGCCAGCGCCGCGGCGGCCGCGTATGTCGTGAATCGTCGGGTCATCCATATCCTCCCAGAGGCCATCCCGGCTTTAGAATTTGTAGCCGAACTTCCTCAACATCGACCTTCTTTCAGCCTTATCCTTCTCTCCCTCCACGTCCTTCGGGGAGAAGCCGTCGATCACCCCGAGGATTCCGCGCCCCTGCTCTGTCCCACCGACGATCAATTGCAGAGGATTCGCCGTGGCGCAGAAGATGCGGCAGACCTCCTGGCAGGCCTTGATCCGCTCCAGCACGTTGATGGGGAACGCGTTCTGCAGAATGAGGAAGAACGTGTGTCCCGCGGCCGCGGCCTGGGCGCAGCGCACGGCGTCATCCACGAGCGCGCGCTCGTTGCCTTCCGTTCGGATCAGGCAGGGGCCGGAGGCCTCGCAGAACGCCAGCCCGTACTTCGCCCCGGGGACCGTGGAGACCATGATCTCCGCGATGTCTTCCGCGGTCTTGATGAAGTGGGACTGGCCCACGATGATGTTCGCGCCTTCCGGAAAGCGCAGGGGAACCACGTCGATCTTCGCGTCCATGACTCAGCCCTCCCGCATCAGGTCCAGGTACAGCTCCACCGCCGCGCACGGCATCTGGATTCCCCAGCTCTCCAGCACGCGGGGATGCACTTCTCCCATGAAGCCCACGCTCTTTCCCTTCACCCGGATCTCCGCGGCCCGGCCCGGAATGAAGCGCGGGTCCTCCCTCGGCCGCAGCTCGGGCTCCAGGGACAGATAATAGAAGAGCGCGAGCACGTGGGCGTCAACCTCGTTGAAGCCCGTCTCCCGGTCCGCGGCAAGGAAGCCGAGGGTGTTGTGCGTCCGCGACCCCTGGTTCTCCGCCGGGTCGCGGAGCACGACCTTGCCCACCTCGAAGATCCGGTGGGGGTAGGCGGCGT
This sequence comes from Spirochaetia bacterium, assembly GCA_035542415.1. Classification (GTDB taxonomy): domain Bacteria; phylum Spirochaetota; class Spirochaetia; order SZUA-6; family Fen-1364; genus Fen-1364. Next base: position 31,461 of record DATKLM010000061.1, on the reverse strand, counting down.
GCGCCGAGACGGACTCCGAGGAGAGCAGGTTCGGGAGGATGGAGTTGCGCACGATGTCGAAACTCTCCGTCATGGGGTTCTCGATCTCGATCACCTCCGCGCCGTTGATCCCCATGCGCTCCACGAAGTCCCGCCGGGACCCGAGGTAGCCGTAGATCATCTCCTGGTAGCCAAGCCCGATCATCGTCTCCCGTACGCTGCGCGCGTACCACTCCGCCTCCGAGATGCGGCCCACCGTGAAGTCACGGGGCATCACCGGCGCAAAGGAGTCCATCCCCCGGCCGATCATGACTTCCTCGATCACATCCACGGGGTGCATGAAATCGTTTCGGTATTCCGCCGGCGACACTGTCAGGCGGTTTCCCTCCACGCGCACCTCGCTTCCCATGCGGCGGATCCAGCCCGCGGCCTCCTCCGCGGTGAACGATTCCCCGAGGCGCTTCTCGGCGTCGGCAAGCTCGAGAGTCGTGGTCTTCTGGAAGTAGAAGGGCGTCACGATGGTGCGGCCGTAAGGAGTGTCGTAGGCATACTCCACGGCCACGGGCAGGATCCGGAATCCCATGTCCGCGAAGTCACATGCGGTGATTGCGCAGGCGGTGAGGATCGTGTCCAGGTCAGGCCCGGTGAGGTCGATGAAGAGGCTCGAGTTCCCCACCTTCACCCCGCCGATCAGCGCGGAGTTGATCACCGGCGGGAACGTGAGGACTTCCCCGGCACCGTCGGAGAGGAGCGGGAACTTCGGGAATCCTGCCACGATGGAGCCGTAATCCTTTCCCTTGGGGTGCTCCGTGAGGATCTCCCGCATCGAAAGCAGTCGATCGAAGTCGAGCGGAACGAAGCGGGTTTTGTCGGGGTCCGCGGCGTCATAGTGCACCGGCCACGTGATGAGATCCCGGCGGGAAACTCCCATTGCAATGGTCTTGCGCTTGCGGCCGAAGTTCCCGCACAGCTTCTCCTGGCTCTGGATGATCTCTCTCAGCAGAGCATCGGTGACTTCCTTCCCTTCGGCGACGAAGGAAGCGATGTAAGGGCGGATGTTCTTCAGTCCGGCGCCGACCACCACACGGCGGTCGTCGGTTTTCTGCGCCTTTCCCGGCCGGGAGAAGAACGGGTAGCGGGGCGGCATTGCTCCCCGGTAGACGGCGAGCTGCCGGGCAAGCCCCATGGTGGACCACAGGTCGGGCCGGTTCGTGTCGTTCAGCTCGATCCTCAGGATTCCCTGGCCGTCCGGCCCGTCATCCAGCTCCGCCTTCGCGGCCGTGAGGAGCTGGACCAGCTCGTCCTTTGCGAGCTTCTTTCCCAGGGTCGTGAAGAAAAGGCTCTCGTTGACGTCGATCTTGGGCATTGACTAGCTCATCCTTCTGGTTCGCACGTCCTCGATTGAGGGGGAGAACAGGTCCCGGATGTCGTGGAGGCCCATGGAGGTGAGCGCCATGCGGTCGATCCCCAGTCCCCAGGCGAGCACCGGAACTTTCACGCCCAGCGGCTCGGTGACCTCGGGCCGGAAGATCCCCGAGCCTCCCAGCTCGAACCAGCCGAGAGAGGGATGCCGGATGTGGACCTCCACGGACGGCTCGGTGAACGGGAAGAAACCCGGCACGTACTTCACTTCCTTCGCCATGGCCACCTCTTCCGCGAACATCTTCAGCAGGCCGAGGAGCGTGCGAAGGTTCACCTCTTCCCCGAGAACGATCCCCTCCGTCTGGTAGAAGTCCGCCAGGTGCGTGGCGTCAACCTTGTCGTAGCGGAAGCAGCGCACCACGCCGAAGTATTTTCCCGGGACCTTGGCGCGCGGCAGGGTCTTCGCGGAAAGCACCGTGCCCTGGCTGCGCAGGATGAGCCGCCGGGTGAACTGCCGGTCGAACGTGTAGCCCCAGCCGCGGCTTCCCGTTGTCCAGCCGTTCTCATGCGCCGCAGCGACCTGGTCCAGCCACGGCTGCTCGATCTCCCGTGCGTGCGTGGGGCTCTTCATGTAGTACACGTCGTGAATGTCGCGGGCGGAGTGGAACTGGGGCATGAACAGGGCGTCCCCGTTCCAGAACTCCGTCTCCACGAGCGGGCCGTCGAACTCCTCGAAACCGAGGGACGCAAGCTTGTCCTTCAGGCGCGAGAGGAAGGCGCAGTACGGGTTGCTGCGCCCGGGAAGCACCCGGGTTGGCGGCACATCGATGTTGTAGCGGCGGAATCTCGCCGTCTTCCAGGAACCGGTCTTCAACGCTTCCGGCGTGAGGGCCCCGGTCTCTTCACCCGTGGCTCCAGATCGTTCCAGCTCCTTGCGGGCGGCGGCGCCGGCGGCCGTGATGGCAAACATCACCTCCTCCCGCTCAACGAGCCGGAAGAGGCTCGTGGAGGTTCCCCTCTTTCGGGCAAGGGAAGCCGCCAGCTCGCGCTCTGTCGCGGAAAGGCTTGCCTCCTCCAGCGCGCCTTCCCGCGCCGCCCTCGACAGGAGCGCCCGCACTGCCGCCATGGAGCCGGAGCCGGATACCGCGCCGCCCGCGGCCACCGCTGCCCGCTTCTGGTCGTCCATGGTGAGGATCTTTTCCTTTGAAAGGCCGCCGAAAGCTGATCCGACATCCCTGGACTGGATGCCGAGCTTCCTGGCGATTTCAGGAAGCGGCTGGGGTCCCTCCGAGGCAAGGAGCTTCACGATCCGCTCTTCGTAGGTTCCCTTCTCCCGGCACTCCCTGCCGAAGTCCGTGATCTCGTAGAGCACGCGGGCCGCGCGGGACTTCTCCGCGGCGAACCCCTTGGCGGAGAGCCAGCTCAGCGCCTGGTTGGCCTGGCCGAGGTTGTAGGAGAGCTCCGTCAGGAGGCGCGCCGTGCTGATCTCCTCTCCCGCGGCGAAGCGGAGGAGCACCTTCACTTCGAGGGGATGGAGCTCGCGGGCGGGAGCCTCGGAGCTGGGGGGAGTGGCGCCCGTTGTGTGCATGGACGTCTTACCTCTGGAGTTTTTCCGCAAGCGATCTGAGGAAAAGGCCGACGTCGGTCACGATCCCGATCGTCTGGCCGGAGCCTCTGTCGGAGAGTTTTGTCACGACGGCGGGGTTGATGTCAACGCATATGGTCCTCACCCACGCCGGGATCATGTTCCCCGTGGCGATGGAGTGCAGCATGCTGGAGAGCATGATGACGAGGGATGCGCCCCGGGCAATGCGCGCATACGCGGCCTGCGCGCGCAGCATGTCCATTTCCGTCTCCGGAAGCGGGCCGTCGTCGCGAAGCGAGCCGGCGAGCATGAACGGAACGCCCGCCTTCACGCACTCGTACATGACCCCGCAGGAGACGGCGCCCGCCTCCACGGCGGCGCGGATCGAGCCGTGCGCGAACACCGCGTTGATGGCCCGGATATGATTGCGATGTCCTTCGTGGACCGGCCGCCCCGTGGAAAGGGCGATGCCGAGGGACGTGCCGAACAGGGCGCTCTCGATATCGTGGACGGCGAGCGCGTTGCCGGCAAGGAGCCCCGTGATGTACCTGCCGCGGATGAGAGCGGCGAGGGCCGCGCCGCCGCCGGTGTGGATGACGACGGGCCCGGCAACGACCACAACCCGGCCGCCGGCCGCCTTCTGGCGCGCGAGCTCCTCCGCGACCAGCGAGACGGCGACGTCCACGCTTCTCTCGGAGGAGACGTCGCTCGCCATGAAGCCGAACTCCTCCGCTTCCTTCTCCGAGAACAGCGGAAACACGCGCACGGAGCGGTTCGTGCAGACGATGAGGTCACCGGCCTTCACGTTGCGGATGAGGCTGCACGACAGGCCGTCATCCCGGGCCACGATCACCCCGTCCATCCTCATGTCCGCCACGTCTTTCCACGCGCCTCCCCGGTAGACCTGCGTGCGCCGGTTGGTGGTGGCATAGAAGTCCTCGGGGACCGTGGAGTCCTTCGGGGCGGGCTTCAGGAGCGCCTCCCCGACCGACTTCTCCCAGCAGCCCTGGGACACGAGCAGCCCCGTGAGGGAGGCGAGCTGGTCCTCACTGCGGCACCGCACGGCGAGCTCCAGGGACGACGGGTCGGTGCGGACCTTGCCCATCGAAAAAGAAACGACTTCGTAGTCCGCCCCGTTATCCACGATGAGGTTCAGCATCCGCGTGAGGAGGCCGGAGTCGATGAGATGGCCCTCGGCCATGAATCTTCGTTCGAGCGTGGGCACGGAATTCACTAGAGGTGCAGCTCGCGGGTGAACTGCTCGATGGCCGCCCGCGTGAAGGCAACCTTCTCCCGGGCGAGCTCGCGGCTTTTCTCGTAGTTAAGATCCTTCGTGAACGACAGCTCGCGCGCCACGTAGTCCAGGATCTCCTTCATCGTGGAGTAGCGGTACCAGACCGCTCCGCCCACGGCCAGGCGCGCGAAGCCCACGGCGCCGATGGAGTCCAGGAGGTTGGCGTCGAAGAGGAGCTTCGCTTCGATGGAGGAAGGAGAGCCCCCCGGCATGTGGTTGAGAATGGCCTCCAGGACGAGCTGGATCTTGTCCGGAACGAAACCCGTCTCGTGGAGGATCGCCTCAGCCTTTTCCGCCGAGCTCCTCGGATGGCCCTTGGTCATTTCGATGTCATGAAGGAAGCATGCAGCGTGCAGGACGTCGTCGTCGTAGGTCATGTCCTCACCGATCTCGCGGGTCAGGTGGTAGACCCGGAAGGAGTGCTCGTATCCCGATTCGAGCCGTCCCGACGTCAGGTCCTTCGCGTACTGCTGGATGAGCTTTCTCATGTGCGAAGTGTAGCGGAGAGCCCTGCGCGGTGCAAGGCGAGTGCAGAACAGGCCCGCCCTCCTATTCACCGAATATTATTCGGTAAAATACCAATTTGTTGATATTTTAATTGACACTTGGGGGTTTTTTGCGTATAGTATTGGCATGATAGACGAGACGGACAGGAAGATCGTCAGCCTGGTCCAGACAAACGCGAGGCTCTCCAATGCGGAGATCGCCGACGCGGTAGGCCTCACCGCGTCATCCGTCCACGAGCGCGTGAAGAAGCTCGAGAAAAAAGGGATCCTCCGGGGCTATGCGGCGATGGTAGATGCCGAGAAGGTAGGCAAGCCGCTGCTCGCTTTCGTCCGGCTTTCCGTGCAGTCTCACGACACCGTCCGCAACGGGATCCGCGAATTGTGCAACGCCGAACCCGACATCCTGGAATGTCATGATGTGGCTGGGGAGGACTGCTACATCCTGAAGGTCCGGGCCGAGGGCCCGAAGCAGCTGGAGAAGCTGCTCCTTGCCATCAAGGGCAAGTCGAATGCCGACCGGTCCGTCACGAACATCGTTCTTTCAACCTACAAGGAAACGACGTACGTCGAGCCGCGTCTCGACAGGGAGGAAGAAGCATGAGCAGCGCAGATATCGCGATGGTTTTCCAGGGCGCGGCCCGGTCGGTGCGCGCCACCGAGTCACGCCCCGTCCTTCGAATCGCCCTGTACCAGGGAGAGCTTGTCAGGATCCCCCGGGGGAGAAAGCACCTCCACGTTCTGTCGGGCACGGCCTGGATCAGCGCTAACGCATGCGACCGGGTTGCCGAACGCGGAGCGTGCATCAGCCTTGCCGAGTGCCGCGACGCGGCCCTGGTCTCCGGTCTCGGTGCCGAGCCTCTGCTCTTCGAGGTGTGGTGATCGGTCCTCGGGCGCAGCCGCGCCGTTGCGCTCGCTTGCCGGGGACGCCGGGCATCCGTATCATGGACCGTGGCAAGGGAAGGCATGCGTGTCCGTGAAGCGTCGTCACGTGCAGATCTCAGGAGCTTCATCAGGTTCCCCCGCGCGTTGTACCGCGGGGATCCCTGCTGGACGCCGCCCCTGTGGGCCGACGAGAAGGGGGCGTATTCCGCGCGGACGAACGCCATCCTCGCGCACTCCGCCTACCGGCTGCTCATCGCGGAAGACGGCGCCGGCATGGCAGGCCGCAGCCTCGTCTACGTCGACCACGCCTTCAACCGTCACTACGGCACCCGGACCGGGTTCTTCGGCGCCTTTGAGTGCGTCAATGACCCGGACGCCGCCCGCGCCCTCGACGATGCAGCCGTCTCGTGGCTTTCCGAGCGCGGGATGCGCGTCGTGCGCGGGCCCATCCATCCCATTTCGGAGAGCTGGGGCTTCCTGCTCGACGGCTTCGATACGCCGCCGGTTTTCATGGCTCCGTACAACCCGCCGCACTACAACGACTTCATGGCAATCCTGGGGTATCACAAGGCAAAGGATCTCCTCGCCTACGAGGCCAGCAAGAACCGGGGGTACGTTCTTCCGCGCAGGTTCGAGGAGTTCTCACGGCGCCTGCTTTCCCGGAACCCCGGCCTGAGCGTCCGCAGACTCTCGATGAGGGACCTGGCCCGGGACGCGGATGCGATCCTGGAGATCTCCAATGAGTCCCTGTCGGACAACTGGGGATATGTCCCGGTGAACCGGGACGAGTTCCAGGGGATGTTCCGCAAGCTCAGGCCCATTGCAGACCCGGATGCGGTCTGGTTCGTGGAGGACCAGGGCCGGCCGGTTGCGTTCGCTCTTGGATTCCCCGATCTCAATATGATCCTGCGGCGCATTGGCGGCCGCCTCCTGCCGTTCGGGTTCCTGCAGATCCTCTTCGGCGTGAAGAAGCTCAGCGACTACCGCCTGTTCGGTCTCGCCGTCCTGCCCGGCTACCAGGGACGCGGCCTGGACGTGCTTCTCTACCTCCAGATCTGCCGGGCGCTCTCTCCGCGGATCCAGCGCCTGGAGGCGAACTACATCCTTGAGGACAACCTGCGGATCAGGAACGCGCTGGAGAAGCTCGACTTGGCCCTCATCAAGACCTACCGCGTCTACGAAAAAGAGATCCCCGCAAGGTGACGTTCCGCGGCGCGCGCGGGGTTTGATGTGATATCATGCGCACCCTGAAACTCGTCATCCTTTCAGCCGCCCTTGCCGCCGCCCCGCTTTCCCTCGCGTTCGCCGGCGGCGCGGGCGGAGTCACCTGGAGCAACCAGCACGCCGTCTTCGGCCTGCCCACGAGCACCCTCTCGGTCAGCTCGGTCGGCGGCTTCGGGTATGGCGTCTCCCCCGGCGGCACGCGGACCGGGGGTTTCGGATTCGCCCTGTATTCCGTGCCCGGCGGCGACTCCCTGTCCGGCGGAGTCGGGGGTTTCATCGTGGGGCAGGAAGGTCATGCCGGGCCGTTCACCGCGGCCGTCAATCTCTGGACCGGTCTCGGGGGCGTGTCCGCGACCATGGCCGGCGTCGAGACGGGCGCCCTCGTGCTGTTCGGCGAGGCGAACGTCGAGCTGGGCGCCGCGGTCACTCCGTGGATGCAGCTCGTTCTCTACGGCGGAGTCCAGGGGCTCGCGGACGTGTCTCCCGGCCACGGGATCGGCAGCCAGATCCTCTCCTATGCGCCCGTGATCGGGATGAGACTGGCATGGGGGTCGTTCGGGACCCATTGACCGCGTCAGGAGTCTGGTCTATCGTGCGGCCACCAGGAGACCCGCGTGCCAGACTCCATCAATGACGTGCGTCCCTTCCGGGCGCTCCATTACGACCCGGCGGTCGTGAGCGACATCGGGCTGTGCCTCACCCAGCCCTATGACGTCATTTCCCCGTCACAGCAGGAATCGTACTACGGCCAGCACCCGCACAACGTCATCCGACTGATCCTTGGAAAGATCGGGGCTGGCGACAATGACGCGGACAACCGCTACACCCGCGCGCGGGACCTGCTGGGCGAGTGGCGGAAGAACGGCATCCTTCGCTTTACCGCGCGGCCGTCCTTCTGGGTGTACGAGCAGGAGTTCGACTTTCCCGAGATCGGCCGGCGCAAGGTGAAGGGATTCATCGGCGCCGTGCGGCTGCGGGACTACGAGGAACGGCGCGTCCTTCCGCACGAGAAGGTGATCAAGGGGCCGCTGGAGGACCGGATCAGGCTCACCGAGACGACCTCCACCCAGTTCGAATACATCTGGAGCCTCTACCAGGACAAGGCGTACATCATCGACAACATCCTGGACGCGCAGGAGGCCCAGGCGCCGATCATCGACTTCACCGAGCAGCCCCCGGGGGCCCCCGCGGGTTCACGCGGCGGGGTGCGCCACCGCATGTGGCGCCTGACCGACCCGGAGAGCTGCGAGATCGTGCGCCGCACGATGAAGCGCGCGAAGATCTACATCGCCGACGGCCATCACCGCTACCAGACCATGCTCACCATCCGTGACCGGATGCGGGCCCGCTACCCGGAGGCCGGCCCGGACGCGCCCTGGGAGTTCATCATGATGTTCCTCGTGAACTCCGAGCACGAGGGCCTCACGATTCTCCCGACCCACCGCATGCTCCACGGGATCAGGGTGGAGAGCCTGTACAACCTGGGCGCGGCCATCTTCGAGCACTTCCACGTGAAGAAGTACGCGTTCAAGGACGGCAACGAAGCGGAGGCGCGCCGCCGCTGGCTGCGGGACCTGCGCAGCGTGAGCGCCGGGGAGCACAAGTTCGGCGCCTACATCCTCAACACCACGGGGTACTACCTCCTGACGCTGCGGGACGAAGAGGCGTATGAAGAGCTTGTCCGCCTGGACTTCTCCTCCGAGTGGAAGCTCCTGGACGTGAACATCCTCAACACGCTCATCCTGGAAGAGATCCTCGGCATCACGGAGGAGCAGCTGAGCCTGGCCACGGGGATCTCGTACACCAAGGACGTGGAAGAGGCGCTGCAGAAAGTGCAGACCGGGGAGATCCAGGTGGCGCTCATCCTCAATCCGACGGCGCTGTCCGACGTCCTGGTCATCGCGGACAACAACGAGCGCATGCCGCGCAAGTCCACCCACTTCTACCCGAAGCCGGTGTCCGGGCTTGTCTTCTACCCCATGAGCCCCGGCGAGGAGTCTCCCGTCGTGCCGTCCGGCCACTAGCGCATCGCGCGAAGCGCGATCTCCGGTAGATGCAGCCTTCCGTATCAGGTGGCACGCTCGCCGGGGCCTCCGTGTTTCGAAACTTGGCAAGGAACCGCCGCTGGGCTATACTTCACCGGCCATGAGCAGCGGTCTCGTCGACGAGCTTCACGAGGTGCCTCTCGACCGGGAGAACCAGGATCTCAAGGAAATCATCGAGATCGCCTTCCAGATCACGGCCCAGCTCGACATCGAGAACGTCATCAAGAACGTCGTGTGGAGCTTCGTGTCCAAGTTCCAGATGGACACCGTCACGGCCGTGCTCCCCGGCGACATGGAGGAAAGCGCCCCGCTCGTGGTCTTCTACCGCGGCGTGAAGAGGGAGGAGCTTTCCATCGACCTCCCCTCCGTCCTCCCCATTCTCGCCTTTCTGGAAAAGGACGAGTACAGCCAGATCGCCTTCTCCTACTTCCGCGACAACTTCCCGGACCGCACCGTTGTGGAGCGTTTCGCCGAGATGGGGATCGACATGATCGTGCCGCTGCGCACGGACAAGGGCGCCATCGGCATGTTCCTCCTGCCCGCCCGTGGAAACGGGGCGCCGTACGGCGTGCAGGACCTGCAGTACATCACCCGCATCGTCCGCTTCGCCTCAATTGCCGTCGAAAACGCCAGCCTGTTCCGCCAGGCGACCACGGACCGCATGACAGGGCTCTTCTCACACCACTTCTTCGAGAAGACCCTGGATGAGGAGCTGGAGCGCGCGCGCCGCTACAAGTCCACCTTCAGCCTCCTCATGTTCGACATTGACCACTTCAAGAAGTTCAATGACACGTACGGCCATCTCCAGGGGGACCGCATCATCCGCGACATCGCTCGGCAGCTCACGCGATCCATCCGCCAGGTGGATTTCCCCGCCCGCTACGGCGGTGAGGAGTTTGCCGTCATCCTGCCGGCGGTGGACATCAAGGGCGCGCTCGTTGTCGCGGAGCGCATCCGGCGCAAGATCGAGACGTTCGCCTTTCCCAGCGCGGACGGCGGCGCGCCCCTGCACGTGACGATCTCCGTGGGGGTCACCGAGTTCGATTCGGAGGCCGCCTACGCGCCTTCGGAGATCATCCGCGAGGCCGACCGCGCGCTCTACCAGTCCAAGGAGAGGGGCAGGAACCTCGTCACCGTGTCCCAGCCGAGAGCCGGGTAGCCCGTCAGAGGAAGTCATGGTCATCGTTCTCGATCGCACCATCAAGGACCAGGACAAGAATCATATCCGCGAGTTTCTCACCTCCCGGGGCTACACCATCCGGGAGATCGTCGGAGAGGAAGAGACGATCCTCGGCGCGGTGGGAATCACGGGAATCGACCTTCGGGAAGTCGAGCTGCTGCCGGGCGTGGCCCGCGTCATTCCCATCAGCTCGCCGTACAAGCTCGCTTCACGGGAGTTCCGCAAGGACGACTCGGTGATTGCCGTGGCCTGCCGGGCCGGCACGGTCCGCATCGGCGGCCTGCGCATCGTTGCCATCGCGGGTCCATGCGCCGTGGAGACCCGGGAACAGACAATGGAATGCGCTGCCCGGGTGCGCGAATCCGGCGCGGTGCTCTTCCGCGGCGGGGCCTGGAAGCCGCGCACCTCCCCCTACGCGGTCCAGGGCCTGGGAGAGCAGGGGCTCGTGTACCTCAAGGAGGCCGGGGAGGCGCACGGGCTTCCCGTGGTTTCCGAGATCGTGTCTCCCGAGCACGCCGATCTCATGCGCGACTACGTGGACGTGTTCCAGATCGGCGCCCGCAACATGCAGAACTTCGAGCTTCTCAAGCGCGTGGGCAGCCTGGGAAAGCCGGTGCTCCTCAAGCGCGGTCTTGCCGCGACCATCCAGGACCTCCTCATGTCGGCGGAGTACCTGCTTGCCGCCGGCACGGATGACGTGATCCTCTGCGAACGGGGGATCCGCACGTTCGAGACCTCCACGCGCAATACGCTCGACCTTTCCGCCATCCCCGTGGTGAAGAAACTCAGCCACCTTCCCATCATCGTGGACCCGAGCCACGGCACAGGGATCCGGGCCAAGGTGAGCCCCATGGCGCTCGCGGCCGTTGCCGCCGGGGCGGATGGCATCACGGTGGAGGTCCACATCGACCCGGAGAAGGCGCTGTCCGATGGCCCGCAGTCCCTGTACCCCGAGCAGTTCGAGAAGCTCATGCGCGACATCGAGGCCATGGCGCCGGTCCTGGGAAAGGAGCTCGAGCGCCTGCCGTCGGTCTCTGCGGTGGAAGCAGCTGCGGCGCAGCCCGGCGGGAAGAGGAGAGATGCGCACGCTCCGAGCGCGGCCGGAGTCGTCGTGGCGTTCCAGGGAGAGCGTGGGGCGTTCGGGGAAAAGGCAATCCGCCACTGGTTCCCGGGAGAGACGAAGGCGCTGCCCGTGCCGGAGTTCCCCGACGTCTTCGAGGCAGTGCTCAAGGGAACGGCGCGATTCGGCGTTGTCCCCATCGAGAACTCCCTCACCGGATCGATCCACCAGAACTACGACCTGCTCCTCCAGTACCCCGACATCCGGATCGTGGGGGAGCAGAAGATACGGATCGTGCACAACCTCATCGTGCTCCCCGGAGCCCGGATGGAGGACATCCGGCGCGTGTACTCCCATCCCCAGGGGCTCGCCCAGTGCAGCCACTTCCTGGACGCGCATTCGTCGTGGGAGCGCATGGCGTTCTACGATACGGCCGGCGCCGTGAAGTTCGTGGCGGAGACGGGCTCCCGGGAAAACGCCGCAATCGCCAGCGAGGAGGCGGCAGCGGCGTACGGCCTGAGCGTGCTCAAGCAGGGCCTGGAGACGAACGTCCAGAACTATACGCGATTCTTCGTGATCGCACGTGACACGGAGCCGCAGCCGCCCGCCGGACCTCGAGAGGCGTCGAAGGCATCCTTCTGCTTCTCCGTTGCGGACCAGCCCGGGGCTCTTTTCAAGGCGCTCCAGGTGTTTGCCGACCGGGGACTGAACATGAAAAAACTGGAATCGCGGCCCATCCTCGGAAAGCCGTGGCAGTACCAGTTCTACGTCGACGTGGACATGCCGCGGGATCGGGCTGTTTTCGACCAGAGCGTCGACGACCTGAAACGAGTGACGGAGGACCTCCGCCTGCTCGGAACGTACCGCCCGGGCTGAGCCGGCAGCCCGGCCTGCGCATTTTCAGCGCCCGCCTCCTTCAGTCTCCTACCGCCCGCCGAGGTTCGACAGGATCCTTCGGTACAGCTTGGTGAAGCGCTCGATGCGGCGGAGCTTGGCCCCCGCATCCGCTGCCCACACGCTGTCCGGGTGATCATCCACGACCCGTGAGAAATATCCGTGCGCCGCGCGGAGGAACTCGAGGCTGCTGGCGATGTCCTCCTTCGCCGTGTAGCGCCGCGTGAACCGGGGAACCCGCCCCGCCGCGATCTTCCGGTTGATTTCCGCGATCCCGTGGACGGCGAGAGAGAAGTTGATGAATCCCTGCTTGTAGTACGCGTAGGACGGATCTCCGTGCGGCGCCAGGGAGGAGCCGGGCCGGGCCGGGCCGGCTTGCCGGGGCCGGCCGCGGGCCGTCCGCTCCGCGGTTCCGCGCGCCGGAGGATCCCTTCCCGCGTTCTCCCTCCGCGCCGGATCTTCCGCCGGCGCAGCGCCCATGAGCGCGGAGTACGCCTCCGTGAGCGTGATCATGACAAGCTCCTGGAGCGGCTTCTTCTCCGCGGGGAACCTGTCGGGGTGGTTTTCCATCACGCGCCGGCGGTACGCCTGGCGGATCACGTCACGCGTCGCGTCCGGGGGAACGCCCAGGACCTCGTGAAACCAGTTTCCGTCCAATGCCGATTCCCGCCGATCAGACGGGTGACCGCTCCGCCGGCGCGCCGGCGCTCGAGGGCTCTCCCTCTCTCTCTTCCCGCGCGCCGTATTCGTGCCGTCTCTGGTTCGCCTTGACGAGCGCGTTGCGCAGCGCCAGCAGCTCCAGCTTGATGCCGCGGACCGTCTTCCCCATCTGGGCGGCCCGCGCCTGGAAGAACGTGTTGAAGCTCGTGAGCCTGCGGTGGATGAGGAGCAGCTCGTTGAGCTGCTTCTCCAGGAACGCCACGAGCTGGCCCTCCGCGGTGTTCTCCAGCTTGCGGTACGCCGGCCCCCCGCCCGTTGCGATGGCGGCGAGCAGGGAGGCCTTCCTGCGCGTTTCATCCGCGAACTGCGGGAAATTGACGGTCTCCGTCCGGGTGACCGCAAGAGCGGGCTCCATGTACTGGATCTTGTACGCGTGCGCGTCCGCTTTTTCCCGCGGCGCCCGGCGGAACAGCCGGCGCAGGGCGGACCCGAAGCCGGACTCCTTCACCTGGAGCAGGCGCTCCGTCTCCACGAGGGATTCCACGGCGCCGGCGAGCTCCTCGTGCGGCCGGCAGAGGATGCGAAGCGCCTCCAGGAGGACGGTCCGGCCCTCCACCGGCGGTGTCTCCTTTTTCAGGACCGGCAGATCCGGCACGGCGAGGGAGACCAGGAGCGCGTCCCGGCGGGCCGCGGCGTCGGGTTCCAGCTCCTCCGCGATCACCTCCTGGGCGAGCGCCGGGTACCAGGGCCTGCCGTCCGGCTCCTGGCCGAAGGCCTTGCGCAGGGCCCGCAGCGCTTCTTCCCGTCTCGACGGCCCCGCCCCCGGCTCCAGGCCGATGCGCGGAAGCGCGGTGCGGCGCAGCTCCGCCTTCCACGCCTCGCGGTGGTACGAAACAATCTCCGCGATGAGCGAGCGGCCCTCGTGAAAGAGCTTCTCGATCTGCGTCTCGTTGTCCTTGAGGATCTGCGCGGTCATGGAGTCCGTTCCCATGCGGACCTTCATGAACACGCGCGCGAAGATCCGGGTGGTCGGGCTGCTCGATCCGTCGCCGAACTCCTGCCAGTTGATGTACGTGAACAGGGCGGAGATCTTCTTCAGCTTCCCGAGCTTGAGCGCGGCCAGGCTGTATTCCTGCTCCGTGGTGAGGAACTTGAGCTGCCGGCGGAACCCGGCAAGCCGGTAGCTCACCTCGTCGGCGTTTTCGAAATCCGGCAGCGGCTTGTCACTGGGAACGACAATGTCGTTGGTGGCCTGGTCGTAATTGTACGGGTCCTCGCGAAGGAGACCTTTCCTGATGAGGATCCCCATGACGCTTTCGAAGTGAGTGGCGTACGCGTTCAAGGTTTCCCTGAGGCGCGGCATCTCCGTGGACTGCAGCCATCTGGCCCGCTTCTCGAGTGCTTCGCTGAGCTGCTGGAGAAAATCGCCCGATCCTTCCACTAGTACCGAGTATACGGTAAACTGGGGGCGGACGCAATCGAAGCAGCGGTTGCCGAAAGGACCGAAAGTATGGGGCAGGCAGGGGAGTTCCCGCCGGAGAAGCTCGTCATGGCCGTTCTCACGTCCCGACCCGAGCGCATCGCGGAAATCCGGGGCGCCCTGGAAGGCCGGTGGGGCCCCGTGGATCTTCAGAGCGGCCTGATTCCCTTCACGTATACGGACTATTACGCCGCGGAGATGGGCCCGACCATCAGCCGCTTCTTCGTATCCTTCAGCACGCTCGTGGACCCCTCCACGATCGCCGGCATCAAGATTGCCACCAACGCCGTGGAGGAGCAATTCCGCGAGCAGGGCGGGCGGAAGGTCAATCTCGATCCCGGGCTTGTCTGCCTGAGCCGGTTCACCCTCGTCACCACCAAGGAGAACGCTCACCGGATCCCCCTGTCCCACGGCATCTACGCGGAGGTGACGCTTCTCTACCACAAGGGAAGCTTCCAGCCACTCGAGTGGACGTACCCCGATTTCCGCTCGGGTGAGTACCTCGCCGTCCTCAACAGGATACGCTCCCTGTACAAGGCTCAGATCCACCCGGCAGCCTGACAAGCGCCTGGCATTCGCGGCGGTCCTTCCGGTCATGAGGTTCCCGGCCCTGGCCGCGCTCGCGGCTTGCTGCCTCGGCTCCTGCGCCCCGTTCGGCGGCGATGCGGAGCTGGAGGCGCTCCTGCCGCGGGTACCCGCACATTGGGCCGCGGCATTCCCTGACCTGCACTTCCGGCTGGTTTTGCGCGGCGCCGCGGGAGATGAGCAGGCGCTCGAGATCCCTTCTCCACCGGCCAGGATCACATGCTCCAAGGCGACGAACACGGCGATCCTTGCGTATCCGGTGTCAGCTCGGGCCGCCGGTTTTCTCCGGCCCGCCGGGGCAGTCTATCCGCTTGACCTGCGTCGCGAGGATGGGAGAGACACGCTTCGCTTTTCCTGGGAGGCAGGGGCTGCAGCGTGGGTCCTTTCGCGCCTGCGCACCCTCGGCTTCGAAACGTCGCTGGTGAACGCGCCGAGGCTCCGGGCGGAGCTGGCGCGCCACCCGGACCCCTGGGCCCTTGATCTGGAGAAGATCGCCGAGAAACTCGCGGACGGAACATTCATTTTCTATGACATCGACCTTCTTCCGTCACGAGACGTTCAGCTCCGGCCCGGGGTGGGCAGCTGGTTCCTGGAAGACCCGGAAAGCAGCGTCACACCATGCCGGGATGAAGACACCCTCCTGCTGCCGGCTCTCAGTGTCGGAGATCACGCCCTCTTTTCAATCGAAGGCCGGAGGATCCGGATTTCCGTCGGCGCGAAGGAGACTGTGATCGCCCCTCGGGAATAGGCGCTCGGACGATCCCGCGGTAGATTAGGCACCATGAGTCTGCTCGTCATCGCCAATCCCCATGCGGGACGGGGCCGGGGGGCGCGGGTTCTCGAGCGAGTGGAGGAGTTTCTGGCGGCGCACGGAACCGAGCATGAGACGGCCGTCACCGACCGGGCCGGGCGCACCGTGGAGCTCGCGGCCCAGGCGTCACGGGAGGGGCGGCCGGCCGTCGTGCTCGTGGGAGGGGACGGGACCCTCTTCGAGGCGCTGAACGGCATGATGCGGGAGGGAAGGCTCCTGCCGGTCGCCCAGATCCCCGTGGGCACGGGCAACTCTTTCATCAAGGATCTCGGCATCGAGACGCTGGAGCACGGCCTGGCGGCCCTCGCCGGCGGCAGAAGACGCCGGGTGGACATCGGCCGGGTGACCTCCAGCTCAGGCCAGTACCATTTCGTCAACCTCATCGGCGCCGGTTTCGTGGCAGGGGTGGCTGCACGCGCGTCCGCGTTCAAGCTGTTCGGAGACGCGAGCTACCGCATCGGCGTGTTCATCGAGCTCGCGCTCCTGCGCTCCTGTCCGTGCCGCCTCCGGATCGACGGCCGCGAGATCCGCCGGGAGGCGATCTTCGTTGAAGTCTGCAACTCCCGAAAAACCGGCGGGGACATGATCATGGCGCCAGGAGCCGTCATCGACGACGGCCTTTTCGACGTTGTCATAGCCAATGCCATGAACCGGCGGACTCTCCTGCGGCTCTTTCCCCTGATCTTCACGGGCGAGCACGTGAAGGACCCCCACGTGGAAGTCCTCACCGGCGCCCGCGTGGAGCTGGACTTCCAGCCCCCGCAGCCGGTGACACCGGACGGGGAGCTTCTGGGCACGACACCGATTGCCATCGAGGTCGTTCCGCGGGCCCTGGAGATGTACACGCGGTGATCGGGATCCTGAGCGCGGTCTCCTGGATATCCGGCGTCATCGTGTTCTGCCTGATGGCGCTTCTCCTCCTGGTCCTCGCCGGTGCCGCCTCTCCACGCAGCTACGACGGCGTGCTCAAGGCGATGTGCCGGCTCCTGGTTCTCTGTTTCCCCATCCGCGTCCAGGTGGAGGGCCTGTCCCGGCTGGACCGGCGCAAGCCCTACCTGTTCATCGCCAATCACGTGAATCTGCTGGACGGCTTTCTCCTCTACGGCCACCTGCCGTGGATGTTCCGCGGCGTGGAGCTGGAATCACACTTCTCATGGCCGATCTACGGCTGGTTCATTCGCAGGTTCGGGAACTTTCCCGTGAGCCCGGGGAGCGCCGCAAGGACCGCGGCCGGCATGCGCCGGGCGGACCGCGCGCTGGCAGCAGGGCAGTCGATCCTCGTCCTGCCTGAGGGCAGGCGCACGCGGACCGGTGCCCTGGGCGCCTTCGGTCGCGGCGCCTTCCGGCTTGCCCAGCGGACCGGGGCCTGCATCGTTCCCATCGTCATGGCAGGGGCGTACTCCGTGATGAGGAAGGGACGCTGGACAGTGCATCCGGGGAGCGTGCGGATGGTGATCGGAGACCCCATCGATCCGGCGAAGCATCGAGGGGACGCCTCGGGGCTGCGCGACCTGGCGCGCGCAAAGATGCTGCGGATGCTGCGGGATGCGGGAGACCGCGGAGACCGGCCGTTGGGGCCGGCGACCCCGGGGGCGCCGGGGCTACAGCCGAATGATCTTCGCGTTCGTGAGGACGCGCGGCCCTGACTCCGTCATGAGGACGTCGTTCTCCCACCGCACGCCGCCGAGCTCCGGGTGGTAGAGGCCGGGCTCGAGCGTGAAGACCATCCCGGGGAGAAGGGACTGGTCGCCGCCGCTTCCCTGGACGTGGAGCAGGGGCCGCTCATGGGCGTCCAGCCCGATGCCGTGCCCCAGGGCGTGGGGCATGCGCAGGCCGGCGGAGGAAAAAAGGTCGTCGACGGCCCGGGCTGGATCTCTCGGAGAGCCGCCGGGCGTGAGCGTTTGCAGGGACGCCTCGTAGGCCTGCTCTACGAGCGCGATCATGCGCTCCTGCTCCGCGGACAGCTTCCCGCGCGCCACCGTCAGGGTCACGTCGCTCGTGTAGCCTTCCACTTTGACGCCGAAGTCCAGGATGGACAGTCCGGCGCCGCCGAACGGTCCCGCCGACGCCGACGGGTAGGGGTGGATGCCCCAGCTTCGTGTCGGTCCGGCGGCAAGGGTGTCGAATCCCATGCCCTCCGCTCCCCGGGACAGCGCCTCTCGTTCCAGCAGCTGCGCAAGGTCGATTTCGCTCAGCCCTCCGGCGGAGGAGCTGCCCAGCAGGGACTCCACCATGCGCGAGATCGCGTCCGTGATGGTCGCCGCCTTTTTCAGGGCGGCCATTTCCAGCTCATCCTTGATTGCGCGCGCGGAACCCAGCCAGCCGTCGCAGCCTTCGGCCCGGATGACGATCTCCATCCCGGGCAGATCTTCCAGGAGCTCGCGGTGGCGCAGGTACGTGGTGCGGCTGCCGAACTCCACCCGCCTCTGCCCGCCGTCTCCGGCGGCGTTGTCGCGGAGCACCGTGATGACGGCCTCCCGGAAGGAGCGCTTGAAGTCGGTGTACGGAATGATGCGGTCCACGGTGCTCCGCTCGCGCGCCATGTTCAGGTCCCACGGCACGAGCACGGTCGATCCGCCGGCAAACACGAAGAGGAGGGCATCCATGGGATGGCCGGAGAGCCAGCGCACGGAGCTCGACCTCTGGCTCTCGAAATCGTCCAGAACACAGGCGGAAACGCCGGACTCAGCCAGCCATGCGGCAAAGCGGGCCTGCCGGGCCCGGATGGCAGCGGCCGCGGCGTCAGACGGAGGCAACGACGTTCACCAGCTTTCCGGGAACGACGATCACCTTGTGGATCTCCTTGCCGTCCAGGAGCTGGCGGATGCGCTCGTGGGAGAGGGCTTTCTCCCGGGTCTCCGCCTCGCTGAGCCCGGCCGGCAGGCTCTCCTTTGCCCGGATCTTCCCGTTGATCTGGAAGACGACTTCCACGAGCTCCTCGACGGTGAGCTCCTCAATCCACTCCGGCCACGGCTGGGCGCTCACCGAGGGGGTGTTGCCCAGCTTCTGCCACAGCTCCTCCGCGAGGTGCGGGGCATAGGGGGCCAGGAGGAGGACGAACGGCTGCCAGAGCTTCCGGGGCATCTGCTCCATGCCGGAAAGCTCGTTGATGAAAATCATCATCTGGGCGATGGCCGTATTGTATTCCAGCTTCGACGTGCCGCCGCTCACCTTCTTGATGGTTTTCATGAGAAGACGCGTCAGCGCTTCCGGGGGTTCCGCCTCCACGAGGGGCAGCTCCGCGATCCTCCAGATCTTCTCCATAAACCGCTTCACGCCGATGATCCCGCGGGTGGACCACGGCTTGGTCACCTCCAGCGGCCCCATGAACATCTCGTACACGCGCATGGCGTCCGCGCCGTACTCGCTGACGATGTCATCCGGATTGATGACGTTCCCCAGGCTCTTGGACATCTTGGCGCCGCCTTCGCCCAGGATCATGCCCTGGTTGATGAGGCGCATGAACGGCTCGTCCGTGTTCACCACGCCGATGTCGTAGAGGAACTTGTGCCAGAACCGGGCATACAGGAGGTGGAGCACGGCGTGCTCCGCCCCGCCGACGTACAGGTCCACCGGCATCCAGTAGTCGATCTTCTGCCGGGACGCGAGCTCCTTCCCGTTGTGCGGGTCCAGGAAGCGCAGGAAGTACCAGCACGAGCCGGCCCATTGAGGCATGGTGTTCGTTTCCCGCTTCGCCGGTCCGCCGCACTTCGGACAGCGCGTGTTCACCCAGTCCGTGATGGCTGCGAGCGGGCTCTCCCCGGTGCCGGTGGGCTTGTAGCTCGCCACCTCGGGAAGCTCCAGGGGCAGCGCGTCATAGGGAACAGCCACCGTTCCGTCCTTGGGGCAATGCACCAGAGGGATCGGTTCCCCCCAGTACCTCTGGCGGGAAAAGATCCAGTCGCGGATCTTGTAGTTCACCGCGCTCGTGCCAATTCCCCGGGCCTGGAGCCACGCGATGATCTTCTTCTTGAACTCCGCTGTTCTGAGGCCGTCGAACTCCCCGGAGTTGACAGCCACGCCGTCCTCCGGCTCCGCGGCCTCCAGTGTGTACTTCGTCCCGTCCTTCGACACCACCTGGATGATGGGAAGGTCGAACTTCTTCGCGAACTCGAAGTCCCGCTCGTCGTGGCCCGGCACGGCCATGATGGCGCCGGTTCCGTAGGAGATGAGGATGTAATCCGAGATCCAGACCGGGACCTTCTTCCCGTTCACCGGGTTGATGGCGTACGTGCCGGTGAACACACCGGTCTTTTCCTTGGCGAGCTCGGTGCGCTCCATGTCGGACTTCATGGCTGCCGCGGCGATGTACTCCTCCACGGCCGCCTTCTGCGGCCTTGTCGTGATCCGGGCAACCAGGGGATGCTCGGGGGCCAGGACCATATACGTCGCGCCGAACAGGGTGTCGGGCCGGGTCGTGTAGACTTCGATTTCCCCGCCGCCGCTCTCCAGCGCGAACCGGACATTCGCCCCTTCGCTGCGGCCGATCCAGTTCGTCTGCATCAGCTTGAGGGAATCCGACCAGTCCAGCTTGTCCAGGTCTGCCAGGAGCCGCTCGGCATACGCGGTGATTCTGAGAATCCACTGGCGCAGGTTGCGCCGGGTCACGGGAGTGCCGCAGCGCTCGCACAGGCCGTCCTTCACTTCCTCATTGGCAAGGCCGGTGAGGCAGGAGGGGCACCAGTTGATGGGCACCTCGGCCTCGTAGGCGAGGCCCTTCTCCCACAGCTTGAGGAAGATCCACTGCGTCCAGTGGTAGTACTCCGGCTCGCACGTCGAGAGCCGGCGTTCCCAGTCATAGGAGAACCCCAGCGCCTTGATCTGCTGCGTGAAGCGCTCGATGTTCTGCTCCGTGGACACCCGGGGATGCGTCCCGGTCTTGATGGCGTAGTTCTCCGCCGGGAGGCCGAAGGAGTCGAAGCCCATGGGGTGGAGGACCTGGTATCCCTTCATGCGGAGGTAGCGGCTGTAGATGTCCGTGGCGAAATAGCCCTCGGGATGCCCGACGTGCAGCCCGGCGGCCGAGGGATAGGGGAACATGTCCAGGATGTACTTGCGCTTCTCCCGGGGAACCGCGGGGTCTTCCACCGCGCGGAACGTCCCGCTCTTCGCCCAGTATGCCTGCCACTTCTTTTCGATCGCACTGAATGGGTAACCGGTCATGGCGGGATGATACTGACAGGGGAGAGGGAGGGTCAAGGAAGGAGCACTCCCACCGCTTCCCCGAAAAGGCTATAGTCGTGCGAATGACGGCGCGCTCCCCTTTCGTCTACCTGGACAACGCGGCCACGAGCTGGCCCAAGGCGCCCGGGGTCGCGGAGGCCGTTGCGCGGTCCTTGGCGCAGCCGTTCGGGAGCCCCGGCCGCGGGTCGCACGCGGGCGCGTTATCCGCGGACCGGGTGGTCTTTGAAACTCGAGGCGCTGCCGCCGCCCTGTTCGGCTTCGCGGACCCTGCACGGCTCATCTTCACGCCCGGCACCACGGCATCCCTCAACATGATCCTGCGCGGCGCCGTGGAGGCGGGGTCTCTCGTCGTCGTGTCCGCCTCGGAGCACAACTCGGTCATGCGTCCCCTGCGGGCCCTCGAGAGGGAGCGCGGTATGCGCTCGCGAATCTTTGCCGTGGATGCCCGCGGCCTGCCGGACCTGGCCGCGTTCGAAGAGACGCTGTCAGAGAAGCCTGCCCTTGTGCTCTTCACGGCCGCAAGCAACGTCACGGGCGCGCTTTTTCCCTTTGCGCAGATGGCAGAGCGCACGGCCCGGCTCTCTCCGTCCACGGTCATCGGGATCGACGCGGCACAGGCAGCCGGAGAGCTCCCCATCGACCTCTCTTCCTTCCCCTTCGACTACGTCTGCGTCTCCGCGCACAAGGGGCTGCTCGCGCCGGCCGGCCTCGGCCTTCTGTTCCTTGGTCCGCGCGCCTCGCCGGCCCCGCTTCTGTTCGGCGGGACGGGAAGCGACTCGGCCTCGGAGGCGCAGCCGGAGGTCCTCCCGGACCGGTTTGAGAGCGGAACGCTCAACCTGCCGGGGATCGCCGGCCTCCTTGCTGCCGCGCGTTTCCTGGCCGCGGAAGGGGTGGCTGCCCTGGCCGCCCGGCGAAAGCAGGCAGCGGAGAGAATCCGTGACGGTCTTGCCGGCATGCGCGGCTTCGTCGTTCACGGCCCGGACCGGCCGCAACAACGGCTCTCTCTCCTTTCCGTCTCTCACCGGGCGCTGCCGCTGGACGAGCTTGCGCGGATGCTCGACGAGCGGGGCATCGCCTGCCGGCATGGCCTGCACTGCGCGCCTTCAGCGCACCGCGCCATCGGCACCCTTGCTGACGGAGGGACCATCCGAATTTCTCCCGGGCCCTTTACGACCGGGGAGGAGGTCGAGCGGGCGCTCGCCGCGTTTCGTGAGATCGGAGATCAGGCATGAAGCTGACGTCGTTTTCCCGGTTCGCCGGCTGCGGGGCCAAGCTCGGGCCCGGCCTCCTGGACAAGGCCCTCTGCGGGCTGGGACAGAAGGCGTACCCGGATCTCATTGCCGACTTCCACCGCAGTGAGGACGCCGGAGTCCTGCGCCTCAGCGATGACATCGCGCTCATCCACACGGTGGACTTCTTTCCGCCGATCGTGGACGACCCTTTCCTCTTCGGGCGGATCGCCGCCGCGAACGCGCTGTCGGACGTCTACGCCATGGGCGGCCGGCCTTCCACCGCCGTGTGCATGGCCGGCTTTCCTTCGGACGCCCTGGAGGTCGGCGTGCTTCAGAAGATGATGGAGGGCGGCCTCGAGGCGCTGGAGGAGGCGGACTGCCCGCTCGTCGGCGGCCATACCGTGGAGGACCGGGAGCTGAAGCTCGGCTACGCGGTCACCGGTATCGTACGGCCGGACAAGGTGTGGCTGAACAACTCCGTTCGCGGCGGGGAGCGGCTCATTCTCACCAAGCCCATCGGTACCGGCCTCGTCACCACGGCATCACGGGCAGGCGTCGCCTCGCGGCGCGCCCTGGATGCGGCCGCGCGGAGCATGGCCGCGCTGAACCGGCGGGCCTGCGAGATCCTGGCGCGGTATCCGGTGAGCGCGTGCACCGACGTCACCGGATTCGGGCTCCTGGGCCACGCCTGCGAAATGGCCGCGGATTCGGCCTGTGATCTTCGGATCTCGGTGAAGACTGTTCCGTTCCTGCCGTCCGCGGAAGAGTACGCCTCCATGGGACTGGTGCCGGAAGGGACGTATGGAACCCGCGGCTTTCGCATGCCGTTCATCACTGACCGGTCCGGCTGCGGAGAGGACCTTCTGAACGTGCTGTTCGACCCGCAGACATCCGGAGGGCTCCTTGCCGCAGTCGCCGCGGAGCAGGCGCCCGCGGCGTGCGCGGATCTCACGGCAGCCGGCATCGCTGCCGTCATCATTGGAGAGACCGTCACCGGAACGGGGCGGGTCGAGCTTGTCTGACGTGCTTGCCGTCTTTGCCGGGATCCACCAGACGCTCAGCGCGGAGGCTGCGCTGAAAGCCGCCGGAATCAGTGTCTCGCTCGTGCCGACCCCCCCGGCCATCACACGCGGCTGCGGATTCTCGCTCCTCTGGGCCGGGGCGGAGGAAAGCTCCTCCGCCGCCCCGCGGTGGTGGACAGGGCTCACGATGCCGGGGGTGCTGTATCGCGTCACGGGCGGAAAGGGAGGAAGGACCTATGAGGAAGTCGATCGACGCGAAGGGCCTGGCGTGCCCCCAGCCGGTGATCCTGTGCAGAAAGGCGCTGGCTGAGGGGGGGCTGGATGAGATTGAAGTCATTGTCGACAACGAAGCTGCCCGGCAGAACGTCATCCGCTTCCTGAAGTTCTGCGGCGCCACGGAGCCCGTTGTTGCCAGCCGGGGCAGCGTGCACGCCATCTCCACGAGCGTGAGCGAGCCCATGGCGCAGAAAGCGCGGGGCGGAGAGGCCGCGCCGGCCTGTGACGACGAGGAAGCTCCGGTGTCCGGGGAGAAGCTCTCGGGCAAGACGCTTTTCTTTTCCGCCGACCAGATCGGCCGGGGGGACGAAGCGCTGGGGAAGATCCTCATCCGCGGCATGCTCTACGCCGTGAGCGAGCTGGACCGGCCGCCGGCGACCATGGTTTTCATGAACTCCGGCGTGCGGCTCGCCGCGGAGCGGGAAGACACGATCGAGCTTCTGAAGAAGATCGAAGCCCGCGGTTCCCGGATCCTCGTCTGCGGAACGTGCCTCGATTACTATCACCTGACGGAGAGCCTGCGCGCCGGACGGATTTCCAACCTCTCCGAGATCACGGAGACGTTTCTCTCTCCCGCGACGGTGGTGACGGTCTCATAGGCCCTCGGGGTTCAGCGCGCCCACGGAAAGGAGGCCGCGTTCCCGGCCGATCTCCAGGGCCGCTTCCAGGACCGCGCGTCCGACTGCGCGCGCCTTGTCCGACACGATGTCCACGAACCGCGCGTCTGCCCGGGGGTCCACGTCCCCGATCTTCATCCCGCGTGTCACCTCGATTCCCTCATGGATAAGGCCGCGCACGCAGCCGTCGAACGCGGCGCGGACGGCCGCGCCGCCGACTCTCGCGACCACCGCCCCTTCCTCCACGACGTCGCCGATGCGCCTCTCATGGATCACGCGGCCGTCGGCGGGCGCGCGCAGGACGCGGTCTGCCGTCCTGCCGCCCACCTCACCAGGGATGCCGGTGTTCTGCCGGGCGCTTCCCTTCCGTACTACCCTGCCCAGCTCGTGGCCCCGCATCGTTTCCACGACGGCGTCCACGTCGTCCCCGGCGCTGAAGCCGGGCCCCAGCCCGATGACAACCGAGCCTTCCCGCCGTGCCGTGCCGGTGTTCCGCTTCGCCATGACGGCGTCCACCACGACAACGGGAGAGCATTCGTTCAGCACCCGCGCCTCCGGATCCACGACAACCGCCACCGCGCCGGCCGCGAGCACAGCTTCCCAGCCGTCCCTGGCGCAACGCTCGGCGCCGATCCCTTCCACGACGTGGCTGCCGGCGTAGATCGCCTGCGCGAAGGACACGGAGAGGCGGATTGCGATAGGCTCAGCGAGCTCGGTCATGAGAACGCGGAAGCCTGCCCGGCAGAGGGAGAGGGCCGCACCGGTTGCCAGGTCTCCCGCTCCCTTCACGAAGGCAAGGGGCGCGGGTGGCCTTTCGCGCGGATCAGCGGGGCGTGGTTTCGTACAGCGTCTCCTTCCGCCACGAGAGGATGCTCGCGTCGATTCCGCGCGCCGAAAGCAATGCCAGCGCTTGGACGCCGATGGGACGTTTCTCCGCGATGTCTCCCTGGTTGAAGATCACGTGGAAACGCATGCCGGCCCGGACTCCCTTGCGGGACCCTTGCGGATGAGAGGCCACGGCGGCAATTGCCTCCGCGTCGAATCTCCGCGGGTTGCATCTCGACGGCGTGTCGCTCAGGATGGCCAGCGCAGCCTCGTGATTGTAGCAGATCTCCTCGCCGATCGGTTCATTGAAGCCGCTTGCGCCCATGAGGGCGAAAACAGTGGAAGCGGTCGCGGGAATCACGGGCTCCCGGTCCGTGGGCACTTTCAGCGGCCTGCGGCGCGACCCGTCGGATTCCACGAGGACGACGACGTCGGGAGGGATCTCCCGGCTGCCGATGAGAGACGGGTCCACGCCCCGATACTTCCGTTCCTCCTCGAGGATCGAGCCCGCGATCAGGACGATCCGCTCGTTCTCCTGCATGGCCTGGGCCATGCCCGCGGCGTCAGAGACGAGGCGGACCGCAACTCCGCGGAACTCCTCCACTCCCACGCGGGTCGTCGTGGTCATGCGGGCGCGGAGCCCCGCACGCGCGCACCACGCCGCCGCGGCGCGCATGCCCGTGGACTTGCCCCCCGCTCCCACGAACGCGTAGACGGCGCCCGGGCGGAAGTTCTTCTTCAGGAAGTCGTCGAACCGTCTCACTCCAGGACCTCCCCGTCGCGAAGCTCGTAGATCCTGTGGCCCAGCAGGTCAGCTTCCGCGCGGTCGTGCGTTACCAGAATCACGCTCATGGCAAGCTCGTCGCGCATGGCGAGAAACTCCCGGTGGGTCTCCTCGCGCGTGCGCCAGTCCAGGGCGCTGAACGGCTCGTCGAGGAGGAGCAGGCGCGGGTGGATGGCGAGCGCGCGCGCCAGGGCGAGCCGCTGGCGTTCGCCTCCCGAGAGAAGCGGCGGCTTGGTCTTTCTCAGGTGGGCGATCCGCAGGCGTTCCAGGTAGCCGGCGGCGCTTCCCCGCCGCTCCCGCGGCATGGCCAGCGCGACATTTTCCTCCGCGGTGAGATGTGGGAACAGCGCGTAGCTCTGGAACACGAAACCCACGCCGCGTTCCCGGGGCGGAAGGTTTACACCCCGCGACGACGAGAAGACTGTCACCCCTTCCAGGAGCACCTCGCCCCGGTCGGGCTCCGCGAGCCCGGCGATGCAGTCCAGCACCGTCGTCTTGCCGGCCCCGCTCTCTCCCCAGAGGATCGCCGTCATGGGCTTCTCCAGCATGATGGCCGCTTTCAGGGTGAATCGGGGAAGCTCCTTCTCGAAATTGACCAGGATCACGGGCGGCCCCCGCCGTTTCGGATCCTGCCGTTCCACGGCCTGCCGGTCCGGGGCCTGCCGTTTCGGGGCAGCTCACCTTCGGGCCTTCCGCTGTCCCGGACTCGGTACCCCCGCCGCTCATAGATGCTCACTACAGCGACGAGAGCGAAGCACAGCCCCACCGTCACGGCGAGGAGGATGTTCGCTTCGACGCTCCTCCCGCCTTCGACCGCGGCGTACAAGGCAAGCGGCATGGTCTGCGTCCGGCCGGGGATGTTGCCGGCCACCATGAGCGTGGCTCCGAACTCCCCCATTGCGCGGGCGAAGGAGAGCGCCGTGCCGGCAAGGATGCCCGGGGCAGCAAGCGGAAGCGTGATCCGGCGGAAGACGCGGCCCTCCGACAGCCCGAGAGTGCGCGCCGCGTTTTCGTACTGCGGATCCACGGAGAGGAGCGCGGCCTTGCAGTTCTGGAACATCAACGGAAGGGAAACGACGAACGACGCAATGACGGCCGCGATCCAGGTGAAGACGACTGTCAGGCCCAGGGAGGCCAGGAGCGCGCCGATGGGGCCCCTCTTTCCCAGGATGACCAGGAGCAGGTAACCCGTGAGCGTGGGAGGAAAGACGAGGGGGAGCATGATGACCGCTTCCCAGAGCCGCCGCAAGGGGACTCGTCGGAGACCGAGCAGCCGCGCGAGTCCCAGCCCCACCAGCAGCGTCACAAGCGTGGCCAGGGCGGCCACGCGGAGGGACAGCAGGATCGGAGACAGCAGGTTCATTTCACGATGAAGCCTGCCGCCCGGAACGCCTCCCGCGCCGCTCTGCCCTGGAGGAACTCGATCATCTTCGCGGCGGCCTCGGGGTGCTTTGAGGTGCTCACGACTGCAGCGGGATAGAGGATGGGCGTTGCCACCGCCTCCGGCGGAAAGAGCCAGATCACCTTCACCGGGCTGCCCTTTTTCACCGATCGGGCTTCAGTTGCAAACACGATTCCGAAGGGCGCGGATCCGCTTTCGACGTACTGCAGGACTTCCCGGACGTTGCCTCCGAGCACGAGCTTCCCTTCCACCGCGGGAAGGAGACCGGAGCTCCGCAAGGCCTCGCGCGCGTAACGGCCGGCCGGCACCAGGTCGGGATTCCCGATGGCAACGAGCGCCGCTTTTTCCATCAAGGGCCGCAAACCGGAGGCGTCGGTGACAGGCGGCCCGGGCTCTGATGCGATGAGCGCCATCTGGTTGGACAGAAGGTCACGGCGTGTTGCGGGGGCGATCATTCCTTCCTTCTGGAGGCGATCCATGTCCTCGCGCGCCGCGGAGAAGAACAGGTCCACCGGCGCGCCTTCCTCGATCTGCTTGCGCAGGGTTCCCGACGCGCCGAAGTTGAACTGGATGCCGGCGCCGATGTACGCTTCCGCCGGATCCTTGAGGCTTCCCAGCACATCGGTGAGGCTCGCGGCCGCCGAGACGAGGATCACGGGCTGCTCGGCGGGGAGCCCCGGGGCAGCAGCAACAGCAAGCAGGACCAGGAGCGTCAGCAGTTTCATGGCACCCTCCGGCTCCTTGGTACCCGACCGGCCGGCTTTGGGCAAGACTGCGCGCCCTCCTCGGCGTATATTCAGGGAATCCGGAAGGAGGATGAACGTGAAAGGAACAGGGATCCTGGAGGGCCGCACCGCCGTTGTCACCGGGGCATCGAGCGGGCTGGGCGCGGACTTCTCCCGGGAGCTGGCCTCCCGGGGAGCCGGGCTCGTGCTGGTGGCCCGGCGCGCGGACAGGCTTGAGAGCCTTCGCGGAGAGCTCGCTTCCCGGCACGGCGTGCGCGTGGAAGTCATCCCCATGGATCTCGTGCCCGCAGACGCCCCGCAGCGCCTGCATGACGAAGTCAGCCGGCGCGGACTGGCCGTCGATATCCTCGTCAACAACGCTGGCTTCGGGCTTTACGGGAAGTTCCTCGAGGTCCCTTGGGAGCGCGAGCGCTCCATGATCGAGCTGGACATTCTCTCTCTCACCGCCATGACGCGCCTGTTCGCGCCGGACATGGTGTCGCGCGGCTTCGGGCGTATCCTGGAGGTCTCCTCCATCGGCGCGTTCCAGCCTTCACCGACCTACGCGGCATACTCCGCCGCGAAGAGCTACGTGCTGTCGTTCGGAGAGGCCCTGGCATACGAGCTTCGCGGAACCGGCGTGAGCTGTACCGTCATCTGCCCCGGGGTCACCGCAACGGAGTTTCTCTCCGTGGCGGGCCAGAGCGCCACGGCCTTCCAGCGCTCCTCCATGATGAAGAGCGCGGACGTCGCGCGTATCGGCATCGAGGCGCTGCTTGCCGGTACGTCCAGCGTCGTGCCGGGCTTCATGAACGCGTTCCTTGCCTGGTCCACGCGCTTCCTTTCCCGGCGCGCCGCCGCGGCCATGGCCAACCGGTTCATGAGCTGACGGGCGGCCGACCGTGGGCGCCCCGACGTTCACCCTGGAGGCAGCCGCATCCTTCGGCCTGGAGGCTCTTGTCCGCGACGAGCTTCAGGGCCTTGGCGTGCGGGTACTCTCCACGGAGGACCGGCGCGTCGTCTTCGAGGGAAGCGCACGGGACGCCGCGCGCTGCAATCTGCGGCTGAGAACGGCGGACAGGGTATGGCTCAGGCTCGGGGAGTTCCCCGCTGCCACGTTCGACGAGCTGTACGAGGGAGTGCGCGCTGTCCCCTGGAAGGACATCCTGCCGCCGTCCGCCGCGGTGGATGTCCAGGCGCGTTCTTCGAAATCCCGGCTCGCCTCCGTTCCCTCGATCCAGTCGATCTCCAAGCGTGCGCTCGTGGACGGGCTGCTTGGCACGGGGCGCCCCGGGGCCCGCATGGACGAAACGGGGATGCGCCACGACGTGGAGGTCGTGCTTCGGCAGGACCGCGCGTCCGTTCTCCTGGACACGAGCGGACAGGGGCTGCACAAGCGCGGATACCGCTCGGAGACGGGGCCTGCGCCGCTTCGTGAAAACCTCGCGGCAGCTCTGGTCGTTCTTTCCCGCTGGGATCCCGCGCGGCCGTTCGCTGACCCGCTGTGCGGCTCCGGCACCATTGCCATCGAGGCGGCCATGGCCGCATGCGGCGCGGCGCCCGGGCTGAACCGCGGGTTTGCGGGGGAAGACCTTCCGATTCTGCCCCGCACCGACTGGCGGGGGGCCCGGGAGGAGGCCCGCGCCGGCGTGAAGAATCCGGCCGGGCTGGTCATTGAAGCGTCGGACCATGACGCCGGCGCGGTAGAGGCGGCGCGGGCAAATGCGCGGGCAGCCGGAGTGCTTCACCATATCCGCTTCATGAAGCGGTCCCTTGACTCATTCCAGTCACCGGGGAACTACGGGTGCATGGTCTGCAACCCACCCTATGGAGAGCGACTGGGGGATCGTCGAGAGGTGGAGGAGCTCTCCCGGCACTTGGGCCTGCTTTCCCGCCAACTGCCCACGTGGTCGTTCTTCATCCTGACAGGCAGCGCGGATTTCCCGAAGCTCTTCGGAGCTCGCGCCTCGCGCAACCGCAAGCTCTATAATGGAAACATTCGATGCTGGCTGTATCAGTACTTTGGACCGCTGCCCTAGACAGGGACGTCGAGGGCGAGCGAGGCCAGGGAGGGCCCAAAGCGAGCCCGTGAGCGCGCGAAAAAAGATCAGCGCTTCTTCCGCATCCTGCACACGAAGAACCCCTCCCTGTCTTCATCCGGAAAGATCCTCAGCGCTCGCGCCACACCGGGGTGAAGCCCGCGCGACATGCCTGCGAACGCCCCCTCGATTCGAACGGGGATCTGCTCTGTTTCAACCGGCAGGGATTCGAGGGCCCAATGGATCATCCGCTCGTTCTCTTCGAGATTCAGCGTGCACGTCGAGTAGACGAGAACCCCGCCCGGTTTGAGAGCGGCGACGCCGCTGGCCAGAAGCCTGCGCTGCAGCCGCGCGCTCTCCGCAACGACACGCGGCGACCACCCGCGGGAGGTGGAAGGTTCTCCCACGAGGAAGCGTCCCTCCCCGGAGCAGGGAACGTCGAGAAGCGCGCGATCAAATGAAAGCGGGAGCTCGTTTCCGACCTTCTCTCCGCGTCCCGTCCTGACCTCCACGATGGAGCATCCCTGAAGCTCGACGTTGTAGCGAAGCCTCTGGCTGCGCACCTCGTCGAGCTCCACCGCAAGGATGGAGCCCTGGTTGCCCATCATCGCCGCCATCTGGGTCGTCTTGCTTCCCGGCGCTGCCGCGATGTCCAGGACGCGCTCCCCCGGCCGCGGCGAAAGCGCCAGGGCGGGAACCATGCTGGAGAGGCTCTGCAGGTAGAGGCGGCCGTCGCGGTACCAGTCCCACCGCTCGGCGTCCCGCTCGCGCAGCTCGGAGAGGATGAAGGCCTCGCGGCACCATGGCACGCGCCGGAATGACGCGCCCGAGTCCCGCAGGAAGCGCGCCATCTCCTCCGGCGCCGCGCGCAGGGTGTTCACGCGCAGCGTCGTGTGCCGGCGCACTCCCATGCCGCGGAGCACCGCTTCCGCCACGGACTGCGGAAAAGAGGCACCCAGGCTCTCGAGGAACTGCGCCGGCAGCTTCCGTCTTGCCTCGCCGATCGAAGCTGTTCGCGCCACGATCTCACTGTACTTGACATGCCGGGGCGGCATCCATACCCTTCGTGCGGTACGTTTCCATGAATGCCCGCATCTCCGAGACCTTCGCGATCCGGATGGCCTGGCTGAGGGACGTCGCGAAGCCCGCTCGGATCGCGGGAAAGCTCGCGCGCTTCTTCCTGGCCGGACTTGTCCTCGCCCACATCCTCTTGTTCCTCATCGTTCTCGTGGCGAGCCTCGTGCTCCTTCGCTGGAATCCGCCCGTGACTGCTCTCATGATCTGGAGGGACGTCACCGCTGGCCAGAAGGCGCTTCCCGTGCGTTTCGTTCCCCTGCGGGAGATCCCGCGCGTGGCCCGGCGGATGGTAATCCGCCTCGAAGATTTCCATTTCTACAGCCACCGGGGGATCGACCTGGGTGCCATCAGGGACGCGTACATGGTCAACCGCTCAATCGGGTATCCCCTGTACGGGGGAAGCACGATTCCGCAGCAACTGGCTCGCAATCTCTTCCTGACCCCGAGAAAGACCTACCTCCGGAAGTACACCGAGGCGTTCATCGCCGTGGAGATGGACCTCATCCTCCCCAAGGACCGGATCCTCGAGCTGTACCTGAATGTCATCGAATGGGGAAAGGGGATCTACGGGATCGGCGCGGCATCACATCGCTATTTCGGCACGGCGGTGGCCGGGCTGTCCCTGGACCAGATTCGAAGGCTGGTGACGATCATCACGAACCCTGTCCGCTTCAACGTGGACACGTTCCAGAGCAGCCACCAGATGAGAGCACGCTACGCCTATCTCGTCA
>DATKLM010000060.1:0-39825 GCA_035542415.1 Spirochaetia bacterium | reverse complement strand
AGCTGTTTGCCGCCAAAGGTCTGAAGATGCCGGACGATCCGACGTGGGACCAGATCTACGAGCTCGCCAAGAAGATCAACGATCCGGCAAAGGGGATCGTGGGAATGACGATGCGCGGCGCTCCCGGCTGGGGCATGAGCGGCGCGCCTTTCGTTACGATCGTCAACGCGTTCGGCGGCCGGTTCTTCGACATGAACTGGAACGCGACCGTCGACACCCCGGAGCAGAGGGCTGCGTGGCAGATGTACAAGAAGATCCTCCGCGAGGCCGGCCAGAAGGACATCCTGTCCTACACGTACAACGAGTGCATCGCCCTCATGCAGTCCGGCAAGTGCGGCATCTACTACGACGCGACCTCCATTGCGCCCCCGCTGGAGTCGACGGGGTCCAAGGTTCGAGGCAAGGTCGGCTACGCGCTGGCGCCCCACCAGAAGATGAAGACCAACACATCCTGGCTGTGGAACTGGGCCATGGGGATCAACCCCAAGAGCACGGACTCCAAGAAGCAGGCCACGTTCGACTACATGCTGTGGGCGACCTCCAAGGATTACATCAAGATGACGGTTGACACCGATCCCACCGGATCGAGCACTCCGCCCGCCAACCGTTCCTCGACGTACAAGCTGGCTGCCTACAAGAACGCCCCGTACGCTGCGGCGACCCTGAAGGCCCTCGAGTCCATGGACTTCACGCACCCGACTCTGGAGCCGGTACCCTACGTGGGACTTCAGTACATCGCGATTCCCGAGTTCGCGGACGCGGGCACGAAGATGACCCAGTGGCTCGCCGACTACGTCGTGGACAAGATCTCCCTGGATGAGGCCATCCAGAAGACCAACGATCTGTTCAACCAGGTCGCGACGGACGGCGGCTACCGGTAGGAGAGCCGAGGCCGTTCAGGTCACGATGGACGGACACGGCCTGCGCGGCGGACCAAACGATCCGCCGCCGGGCCGTCATCATTGACTCGCGTCGTTGTGCGGGTGTGGTAAGATCGAACAATGCAGCGGAAAAATAGGCGAGACCTGGGTTTCGTGCTGCCGGCCATCATCGTGGTGGCAGTCATGACGCAGGTTCCCTTTCTCCTGACGCTCGTGTACTCCACGCTGCGCTGGAACCTGGCCCGCCCCGACATGCCCGTCCGGTTCAACGGGCTGAACAACTACCTCTTCTATCTCCGGATCCCGCACTTTCCCGAGATCCCGGAGTTCTACAGCATCACCGGCCAGACGATATTCGTCACGGTTGTCGTCCTGGCATTGTGCACCATCACCGGCTTCCTGATGTCCATCCTCCTTGACCACCAGGTTCCCGGCGTCAATGTGGCGCGGACGCTCATCCTGGGTCCTTTCTTCGTCATGTCCACGGCAAGCGGCGTCATCTGGAAGTCCACCATCTTCAACACCACGTTCGGCTGGTACGGGGTCATCGCACGGGCGCTCGGGTTCACCCCGATCGACCTGCTCAGCTATCACCCCCTCTTCGTGATCATCTTCCTGTTCTGGTGGCAGTGGATGCCGTTTTTCGTGCTCGTCATCCTGGCCGGTCTGCAGGGCATCCCCGTTGACCTGGTAGACAGCATGAAGATCGACGGCGTGAACTGGGTTCAGGCGACTTTCCAGATCAAGCTCCCCATGATCTCGCAGCACATGCGCGTGGCTGTCATGCTGGGGCTCGTCTTCATCGTGAAGGAGTTCGGGCTCATCCTGGTGACCACCGCCGGCGGGCCGGGCACCCGCTCGTACACGCTGCCCTATGCCGTGTACATGGAGGTCTTCAATGCGTCCAACGTCGGCAGGGCCAGCGCATTGGCCACGATTACCGTTGTGCTCACCCTGCTCGCGGTGAACATGCTGTATCGATCCCTGAGAAGACGGAGCGAAGCAAATGCCTGAGAAGAGAGACATCCGTCGGGTGAACCGATCCATCAAGGTGAGACGGATCAGCAAGTCGGTGGGACTCTCCATCGTGATTTACGCCATCGCCATCATCTATGTCTTTCCGATCCTGTACATGTTCCTTTCCGGGTTCAAGACGGAATACCAGGCCGTCAATCCGAGCCTCACCTTCACACCGACCCTGGAAACGTACCGGAAGGTCCTGAGCGACAGCAGCATGTACGGCTACCTGAGGAACTCCCTCTTCCAGGTCGTGGCCGGAACGGGCATTTCCCTCGCCCTGGGGACCCCGGCGGCATTCGCGCTGGTCTTCGGCCGGTTCAAGAAGAAGGGCAGCGCCGACAAGATGCATGCGTGGTTCATCACCACCATCCTGCTTCCCCCCGTGGCCGTGCTCATCCCGTTGTACACGTGGTACCAGGCTTTCAGCCTGAACAAGACACCCCTGGGACTGCTGATCGCCTACGTCGGCTTCCACACGCCCATCGTCGTGTGGATGCTCTACTCGTTCTTCAAGGACGTGCCGGTGGAGATCATCGAGGCATCCGGCATCGACGGGTGCACCCGGCTCCAGCAGCTCACCTCCATTGCGCTGCCCCTCGTGCGGTCGGGCATCCTTGCGGCAGGCCTGCTGGTAGCCGTGTTCATCTGGAACGAGTTCTTTCTCGGCTTCAACCTCACGGGGAACACGACAGCCACCCTTCCTGTCTACATGGCGCGCTTCCGGGAGCAGCAGGGGATGTTCGTCGCGCAGCTCTCCGCTTCCTCCACCATCGCCATCCTCCCGGCCATCATCCTGGGCTGGATGACCCAGAAAGCGCTCGTCAAGGGTCTCACCCTCGGCGCCGTGAAGGGGTGAGAGAAAGGACCCAACCATGAAAGCTGCCATCGTCCAGACGCCGGGAACCGTCGTCGTGAAGGACGTACCCGTCCCCACCGTCGGTCCGGGGGACGTCCTCATTGAGGTGAAGGCAAGCGGCATCTGCGGGACCGACATCCACATCTTCCGGGGCGAATACCTGGGGTCCTATCCCGTCACCCCCGGGCACGAGTTCTCGGGAATCGTCAGCAAGGTCGGCGCCGCGGTGACCCGCTTCAAGCCCGGTGACCACGTGGCCGTGGAGCCCAACATCGCCTGTGACAACTGCCCGGCGTGCCTCTCCAACCGCCAGAACTTCTGCGTCAACTGGAACGGCGTGGGCGTGACGCTCCCCGGAGGAATGGCCCAGTACGCGATGGCCCCTGAACGGGCCGTGTTCAACATCGGGACGCTGCCGTTCGCGTCGGGAGCTTTCGTGGAGCCGCTGTCCTGCGTCCTGCACGGCGTGCAGCGCACCGGCTTCACGCTTGCGGACCGGGTGCTGGTCATCGGCGCCGGCCCGATCGGCATCCTGCTTCTCACGTCGATCCTTCTCGAGGGGGCCAGCTCCGTCGTTTCCGTCGACAAGAACGCCGCCCGGCGGAAGCTCGCGGAAAGCTCGGGGGCCGGGGAGACGGCGGCTTCCCTGGAAGGTCTGCCCGCGGACAGTTTCGACGTTGTCGTTGACGCCACCGGGGTTCCGGCGCTCATGGAGAAGACTCTGTCCCTGGTCCGACCGGGCGGCCGGGTCCTGCTGTTCGGCGTTCCCCCCAGCGCCAGCCGCATTTCGCTGGAAGCCTTCATGATCTTCCGCAAGGGGCTCACCATCCTCTCTTCCTACACTTCGGTGCGAAACTCTCTTCAGGCCGTGCGTCTCCTGGAGACCGGCAGGATCGACGTCTCGCCCCTCGTCTCCCATCAGCTTCCCCTGGCGGATTTCGCCCGCGGGATCTCCCTGATCGAGGAAGGAAAAGAAGGCGTCCTGAAAGTCCTCATTCGCCCTGATCTGTAGCCAGCGGCACCCGAGGAGACATTATGAGACAGGCGGTCATGATGCGGCCCGGCTCCATCGAGATGCGTACCGTTGCCGATGCCCGCGCCGGAGCCGGGCAGGTCCTCATGAGGATCACCCGCATCGGCGTCTGCGGCAGCGATGTCCACGTGTACCACGGCACCCATCCCTTCGTGGAGTATCCCGTTGTTCAGGGTCATGAGTTTTTCGGCATCGTGGAGAGCGTCGGGGACGGGGTCGTCGGGATCCGCAAGGGAATGAAAGTCACGGCGACCCCGCAGCAGGTGTGCGGCCGCTGCCGTCCCTGCCGCCGCGGCCAGTACAACATCTGCGAGAACCTGATCGTGCGGGGATTCAAGGCGCCGGGAGTGGCCCAGGATCTTGCCTCGACGGAGGCGGACAAGATCGTCGTGCTCCCGGACACGTTCACCCCGGAGCAGGGCGCCCTGGTGGAGCCTGCTGCGGTTGCGGCGCACGCAAGCGGCCGGGCCGGGGACCTCGCCGGCCGCAGCGTCGCGGTCCTGGGCGCGGGACCCATCGGCAACCTCGTGGCGCAGGCGTGCCGCGGACGCGGGGCGCGGAGGGTGCTGATCACGGATCTCAGTGACTATCGCCTGGAGGTGGCCCGCAACGTCGGAATCGACGTCGTGTCGAACGCTGGCCGGGAGACGCTTTCCGCCGCGGCGGACAGGGCGTTCGGGGACAACGGCTTCGACGTCGTTTTCGAAGCGGTGGGAAACGCGGCGACCATGGATCAGGCCATCACCACCATCGGGAAGGGCGGCACGATCGTGGTCGTGGGCGTCTTTGGCACCAAGCCGCCGGTCGACATGGCGCGGGTGGGGGAGCATGAGCTGCACATGATCGGCTCCATGATGTACCGGCATGAAGACTACGACCAGGCGGTGCGCTGGATTGCTGACGGCACCCTCAGGACCGGTCCGCTGGAGTCACGGCACTTCCTGCTGGAGCGCTACGCCGATGCCTACCGGTACATCGAGGAGCAGGGCGACCGGTCCATGAAGGTGTTCATCGACCTGGAGCCCGCATGACGCGGACCTCCGCCGGACGGCCGGGAATTGTTCCTGCACCGGCGCCGTGCTATCCTGAGCCCAGCGGATCTGGTTTGCGGGCATGCGCACTCCTCTCTGGACGGTGACACGCGTCACGAATCTCGTCACCACGCTCGCCGGCCACGGGGTGGCGGCTGCGATGTTTCTCTTTTCATTCACGAACCCCGCGCTCCGCGGTGTGTGGCTCCCCCAGTTTTTCATCCTCCTGTCTCTTGCCACGGCGCTCCTCCTCATCGTGCCCGACTGCCGGACGAACTCCCGTCGGGCCGTCGTGCTGCTCGGGGCCATGCTCGTGGAGGTCGTTCTGGGCATCCCCCAGGGTCCCGATCTTGCCCTCGAGGCGGTTCTCGGGACCGTTTTCGTCTTCGTCGTCATGACCGAGGTGGAAGGCACGGCGGCGTTCCTTCTGTGCCTCGTGTATTCCGTCGCCGTCTCATCCAGTCACTGGCCTATCCTCGCGTGGGGAGTCCGAATCGCGGGGGCGCCTCCGCTGCACGCGGCCCTCCTCGGGATCTACCTCCTGTTCCTGGCGTGGCTCGCGCGCCTGGTCGGAAGCCGCGGCCAGCAGATCAGGCGCCAGCACGAGGAGCTCATCCGGATCGACCGGACCGTGCGGGCTCTCTCTGAGGCGAACCTCGACTTCCAGGAGCTGGCAACCCGGGTGCAGCGGGAGACCGAGGAGCAGGAGCGGCGCCGCATTACGCGCGAGATCCATGACATCGTCGGATACACGCTCACGAACATCCAGATGATGATGGAGGCGGCAACGGATCTCGCGCACCGCGACACGGCGGGGCTGGAGGAGCTTCTCCTGAAGTCCCGCGACCAGGCCCAGAAGGGTCTCCTGGAAACCCGCCGCGCAATGCGCAACTTCCGCGCGGTGTCGGAGGCGAAGAAGAGCGGGCTGAGCAGGGTGGCAGAAGTGGTCCGCATCTTCGAGCGGGCGACAAAGGTGTCCGTGCGCCTGCGCCTGGGCAACGCGCCGGACAGCTTCGGCACCGTCATCGACGACGTCGTCTACCGGATGGTCCAGGAGTCCCTCACGAACGCGCTGCGGCACGGCAACGCCTCGGAAATCACGGTGAACTTCTGGGTGGGCGACGGCGCGCTCCGTCTCAGCGTGACGGACAACGGCATCGGGTCCAAGGAAATCGTGCCGGGCATCGGGCTCTCCGGCATGGCGGAGCGCCTGGCGCACGTTGGCGGAAGCTTGAAGGCGGAAAACTCGCCCTTCGGCTTCGTCATTTCCGGGGAGATTCCCCTGCACCGGGCGGAGGGAGCATGACCAGGATCAAGGTGCTCCTCGTGGACGACCAGGTGCTGTTCGTGGAGAGCCTCAAGACCGTCCTGGAAACGCGCGCGGAGGACTTCGAGGTGGTGGGAGTGGCATTCAGCGGCCGCGAGGCCATCCAGATGGTCATGGAGAGGCAGCCCGACATCGTTCTCATGGACGTGCGCATGCCGGACATGGATGGCGTGGAGGCCACGCGCATCATCCACGAGACGTACCCCGAGATTCACGTCCTCATGCTCACCACGTTCGACGATGACGAGTATCTCGTGGAGGCCCTGAACCACGGGGCCGGCGGATACATGCTGAAGGACATTGCCCCGGAGGATCTCATCGTCTCCCTGCGCGCGGTCTGCAAGGGCTCGATCATCATCTCCCCCGTGGTGGCGAACAAGCTGCTGCGCCTCCGCGAAGGGGAGGGGAAGACGGACGACAGCGGCGAGCAGCGCGCCCGGCCGTCCACGGAAGGATCCTTCCTGCGCTACCTCAGCAAGCGGGAGATCGAGATCCTGCGCCTCATCGGGACCGGCGCGGACAACGTCCGCATCGCCCGCAAGCTCTCCATCGCCGAGCAGACGGTGAAGAACCACGTCAGCGTCATCTATTCCAAGCTCCACATCCACAACCGGATGCAGGCGATGAAGCTCGCCAATTCCCTCAAGGAGTACATCGGGGGTGACTCGTGAGGATGGCGCGCCGGGTTCTCCTCCTTGCCTGCTGCCTGGCCGCGGTTTCCGCATACCCCCGCGGAGCGCGGGAGGGCGCCGCCGCCGTGCGCCTCACCGTGGCCACGGTCAACAATCCCGACATGATGATCATGCAGCGGCTCTCCAGCCTGTTCACCGAGTCGACCGGCATCGAGCTGACGTACGTCGTGCTTCCGGAAAACGTGCTGCGCCAGAAAGTCACGGAAGACGTGAGCCTCGGTTCCGGAAAGTATGACATCGTGACGATCGGAACCTACGACGCGCCGATCTGGGGCAGGAACAAGTGGCTCGTCAGCCTCGAGCCGCTCTTTGCCGGCATGTCCGCCGCGGACCGCGACGCGTACGCGCGGGACGACCTGCTGGCGCCCATCCGCAGCGCGCTCTCCTGGGCCGGCGACCTGTACGCGCTGCCCATCTACGGGGAGAGCAGCATGGTGTTCTACCGGATAGACCTCTTCCGCAAGGCCGGCATCTCGATGCCGCTGAAGCCCACGTGGCGGCAGATCCATGACTTCGCCGTGAAGCTCAAGGGCATCGAGAACGGCTGCTACGGGATTGTCCTGCGGGGAATGCCGGGCTGGGGGGAGAACCTCGCCCCCTTCAATACGGTGATCAACGCGTTCGGCGGTCGGTGGTTCGATGAGAACTGGAGGCCGGCCTTTGACGAGCCGGCCATGGCGGAGGCCTGGCGCTTCTACAAGGAGCTGCTGGACGACGCGGGAGAGCCGAATCCCACCACGGACGGGAACCTCGAATGCCTCGCCATCATGCAGAGCGGGAAGTCGGCGATGTTCTACGACGCCACGGTGAACGCCGGCTGGCTGGCCAGCCGGGACTCCAAGGTGGCCGGCCGCATCGGCTATGCCTTTGCGCCGTCGGCCCGCAAGGACAATACGGGCTGGCTCTGGTCCTGGGCCATGGGCATCGAGTCCTCCTCCCGGCATCCGCGGGAGGCGTTCCGGTTCATCACGTGGGCAACGGATCGGAAGTACATCACTCTCGTGGGGACGCAGGAGGGGTGGGACCAGATCCCGCCCGGCACGCGGGTCTCCACCTACCGCAATCCCGCCTACGTCGCCGCGGCGCCGTTTGCCCCCATCGTGCTGAGCTCCATCCAGCACGCGGACTATGATCGGCCCAGTCTCCTGCCTGTTCCCTACAAGGGAGTGCAGTACGTTTCCATCCCGGAGTTCCAGAGCCTCGGAGAAACGGTGTCCCAGCAGCTGGCCGCGTACATTGCCGGCCAGAAGCCCCTTGCGGGCGCCCTCGCCGACTCCCAGGAAGCGGCAATGAAGGTGGCCCGCGAGGGCGGCTACCTCCGGTGAGCTGAAAGGCGCGGATCAGAAAAACCGCCATGGAAAGCGCGCTGACGCGGCGACAATCGCGGATTCTCACCCTGCCGGCGATCCTCATCGTCGCCGTCGTGACGCAGGCTCCCATCCTGGCCACCCTCGGCCTGTCCCTCGTGCGCTGGATCGTGGTCCGCCCGGACCTGGGCATCTCCTTCGTCGGGCTGGACAACTACGCCGGGATCTTTTCCACGCGCGATTTCTACGAGGTGGTGAGCAATACCGTCGTCATTACCGTCGTGTCCCTGGCCGTGTGCACGACGCTGGGAATCCTGTTCGGGCTCATGCTGAACAACCAGTTCCCCGGCGTGAACGTCGTTCGCACTCTCATCATCTCCCCCTTCTTCGTGATGGACGCGGTGGCCGGCATCGTGTGGCGCACGATCATCCTCAACTCGTCGTTCGGCTGGAACGAGTACTTCGCCCGGATGGTCGGCGTTCGGCCGTTCGACTTCTTCGGCGTGCACGCGCTTCTGACCATCATCCTCCTCATCGTCTGGCAGTGGACTCCCTTCTTCGTGCTCATCATCCTCGCGGGATTCCAGAGCATCCCGGAGGAGATCATGGACAGCGCGCGCGTGGACGGCATGGGATGGTTCAAGGGGCTGCTGTTCATCCGCCTGCCGGCCATCATGAACCACATCGAGGTGGCGGTCCTCCTCGGTCTCATCTTTGTCCTCAAGGTCTTCGGCCTGATCTTCGTGACCACGCGGGGCGGGCCCGGATACTCCTCCGCAAACCTCCCGTTCTACGTCTACAAGACCGCGTTTCTCGGCTGGGACGTCGGCCGCGCGGCCGCCGTGGCGGTGGTGACCGTCGCAATCACCCTGGGCGCCGTGCTCGCCCTGTTCCGATGGTTCCGGGGCCGCCTGGCGGAGGCCGGCCAATGAGATTTCGCGCGCGGGTGCACCTTCGCGTGCCCGGGATCGTCCTCATCTGGCTCGTGGCCATCCTCTGGAGCTTCCCCATCCTGTACATGTTCCTGACGAGCCTGAAAGGCGAGGCGGACGTCCTGCCTCCTTCCCTCTGGGTCGCCCATCCCACGCTGGAGAACTACGCCACCGTGCTGCGCCAGGAGATCGTGCGCTACATCCTCGACTCGTCGGTGATCTCGGTTGCCACGGTAGCGCTGTGCCTGGTGATCGGGGTGCCGGTGGCGTATGCCGTGGTCTTCGGCAGGCTGTCGAACTCCGACAACCTCTTCTTCTGGTTTCTCTCCACGACGCTGTTTCCGCCCGTTGCCGTCATCGTGCCCGTCTTCCTGATCTTCCGGCTTGCCGGTCTCCTGGACACCGTCGCGGGCATGATCCTCATCTACACGGGCTTCAACATTCCCATCGTCATCTGGATGACGCGATCGTTTCTCCTCGACGTCCCCCGTGAGCTGCTGGAGTCCTCCGACATCGACGGGTCCTCCCGTTTCGCCTCGTTCTTCAGCGTTGTCCTGCCCCTGGCGCGCCAGGGGATCGTCTCCACGGGGCTTCTCGTCTTCATCTTCGTGTGGAACGAGTTCTTCTTCTCCATCAATCTGACGTACATCCATGCGGCGCCGGTGCCGGTGTACATGGCGAGCTACATGACGCAGGAAGGATTGTTCTGGGCGAAGCTCTGCGCCATCTCGACTCTCGTGGTCCTGCCGCCCATGATCCTGGGCTGGTTCGCCCAGCGGTCCCTGGTGAAAGGCCTGACCATGGGCGCCGTGAAGGGATAGGCCCCGGCGGCCGCGGGCCGCTCGGGCAATACGTGCAGGAGGAAAGGATGAAGGGCATGGCACAAGAGACATCGATCCTGGAACGGTTTTCCCTGAAAGGGAAAACCGCGCTCGTGACGGGCGCCGGACAGGGAATCGGGCGCGGCTACGCGCACGCCCTGGGAGAGGCCGGCGCGGCGGTCGCCGTGGTGGACATCTCCGCGGACCACGCGCGAGAG
The DNA here is from genome assembly GCA_035542415.1 of Spirochaetia bacterium. Lineage (GTDB taxonomy): Bacteria > Spirochaetota > Spirochaetia > SZUA-6 > Fen-1364 > Fen-1364. The sequence continues at coordinate 29,707 of DATKLM010000060.1, read as the reverse complement.
GTCGCGGACGAACTGGGCCGCAAGGGCGCCGACGCCATCGCGGTCACCGCGGACGTGACCAGCCGGCACGAGGTCCAGCAGATGGTGGACGCGGTGGTGAAGAAGTGGGGGAAGCTCACCATCGGCGTCAACAACGCCGGCATCGGCCAGTGGATAGACGCGGAGGACATCACCGAGGAAGTCTGGGAGAAGGTGATGCACCTGAACCTGGACGCCGTGCTGTTCTGCGCGCAGGCCGAGGCCATGATCATGAAGAAGGCCGGCTACGGGAAGATCATCAATACCGCCTCCATGTCCGCTCACATCGTCAACACGCCGCAGAACCAGACCCCGTACAACGTGTCCAAGGCGGGCGTCATCCACATGACCCGGAGCCTTGCCGCGGAATGGGTGGGCTACGGCATCCGCGTGAACTCCATCAGCCCGGGGTACACGCGGACGAGCCTCGTGGACAACCTCATTGCGACCCCCGAGGGGAAGAAGATGCTGGAGACCTGGCTCCCGCTGATCCCGATGCACCGCATGGCGGAGGTCTCCGACCTGCAGGGCGCCGTCGTGTACCTGGCCTGCGAGGCCTCGGACTACATGACCGGATCCGACCTCGTGATCGACGGGGGGTACTGCGTATGGTGAGGGGCGCCGGCGGCGCGCGGCGCAGGCGCGGTTACTTCTTTCGAAACCTCACCGGCACGTACGCGGGAAGCTTCTTGTCCGCGAACCGCACGTCGAAGCGCGCGAACCTCTGCAGCCCGTTCACCCGGGGGATTCGCGGGTCCTCGTGTCCGATCAGCGGAGCGGCGTAGCGCACGAAGTCATCCGTGACATCCAGGCCGTCCTTCGTGATCCAGCCCGGCGGGAGGAACCGCGAGGAGTTGGCCACGGTCTCCAGCGGAACCTTGTCGTAGAAGACCTTGTACGAGGAACCGGGTTTGCGGAGGATCGTGGCCATCCACCCCGTGCCCTCTTTCGTGGCGATGGAGACAGCATGGCGCGCCACTTCGCGCGCCTCGCTGATGTCGACGGTGGACGCATGGATCGAGACGGAGCGCTGAATCACGCCGGGCACCTGTCCGGTTGCCTGGCCGCGGACGGCCAGCCCCCTGTCGTTGAGGTAGTTGACCACCGCCTGCGCTGCCGAGGTCCGCGAGGCGCCGTATTCGATGTGACCGAACCCGTCGTGGCGTTCTCCCACGCCGCCCACGTCGAATCCCTCGTTCACCACAACGATGCAGCGACCGCTCCTGCCGAGCTCCCGGTTGACGTTCTCCCGCAGGCTCTCCAGCGTGTGGTGGGATTCCGCCATGTAGAGCTGCAGCGGCGCGCGGCGTTCGGGATCTCCCAGCCGTGAGGCTGCCGTGATGAAGCCCGACTTGCGGCCCATGGCCTGCAGCACGGCAACCGGCTCGGACACGCACATGCCGCGGTTCTCTTCTTCCACGTTCTGGATCAGGGAGGCCCAGTAGCGCGCAGCGCTGCCGTAACCGGGGGTGTGGTCGATGACCTTGAACTCGGCATCCCCGATGTCGTTGTCGATGGTCTTGGGAACGCCCGCCACGACGAGCTCCACCCCGCGCTCCCGAGCGAGCTTCGAGACGCGCGTCGCGGTATCCATGGAGTCGTTTCCGCCGATGTAGAAGAACCACCCGATGTCGTGGGCCCGGATCACGTCCACGATTCTTTCGAAATCCTCCGCCTGCTCGTCGGTAAGCTTGTAGCGGCACGTTCCCACGACACCCGCGGCCGGGGTGGTGCCCAGGAGCTCGATCTCTGAACGGGGCTGACGGCCGGCGTCGAAAAGCTCTTCCAGGAGCACTCCCTCAATGCCGTGCCAGGCGGCGTACAGCGTGCCGATTCTGTCGGGATGGTCGCGGCAGGCTTCGATGACTCCCTGGAGAGACGAGTTGATGACGGGCGACGGCCCGCCGGACTGGGCAACGAGGGCGTTTCGTTTCACGCGCGCATTCTACCAGAGCCCCGGGCCCTCTTCCATGGGCGCGCTACTCCACGGGCCGCACGTTCTGCCCGTCACTGAGGAAGCTCTGTCCCTCCGTGACGACCACGGCGCCCTCGTCGAGGCCCTGAGTGATTTCCGTCACCTGGTCGTCGGAGATTCCGGTGTCCACGGCGGTCTTCTTCACCGCGCCCCCGGCAACGACGAACACGTACTCGACTCCCATCTCCGTCACCACGGCACCGTTGGGGACCACGAGCACGTTCTTTCTCGTATCCACGGGAAAGGAGAGCCGCGCGAACATTCCGGGCCGCAGCGCGTTTCCCGGATTGCCCACCGCCACCTTGATCGTGTAACCGCGCGGATCCGCAGCGGGGCTGATGGTGTCCACCGTTCCCTCGATCTTCCCCGCGCCCGGGACCGCGTCCACGGCAAGCGAGACCTTTTCCCCCTGATGGATCTTCTCGACGATGCTCTCCGAGACGCTGGCCTCAGCGGTCACCGTGCTCATGTCGATCACGACGAACGCCGGGATGCTGCTCGAGACGAGCTCTCCCCGGTCGACGCTGCGTGACGCCACGACGCCCGTGATCGGCGAGGTGATCCGCGTGTTGGACAGCTGGGACTCCGCGAGGTCCAGGGCGGCCTGCGCCTGGTCCACCTGGGTCGAGGCCAGCCCGGTTGACTGGGGCCCGCCCCTCTCCTGGATCAGGGCAAGGCTGTCACGGGCAGCGCCGAGAGAGATGTCGGCGCTCTTCATCCGGGCTTCCGCAGAGTCGAGCTGCTGGCGCGTGACGGTGCCGTCGTTGTACAGCTTCCGTGTCCGCTCGAAAAGGTCCTTCGCGTCGTCGTACTGGACCTGGGCCTGCTTCACCGCCGCCTGCGCCTGGATGACCTGGGAGGAGAGGGAGGAATCACTGGTGCGGGTGAGATTGGCGCGCGCGCTGTCCACGGCTGCCCTTGCCTGGCGCGCCTGCGCGTCGTAGTCCCCGGGTTCCAGGCTGAACAGCAGCTGCCCGCGGCGGACCGGCTGGCCGACGTCCGCGTTCACCGACGCGACTCGGCCGGGGATCTTGGAGGAGACGACGATCTCCTCCCGCGCGCGGATGCGCGCCGCGTAGCCCACGGAAATCTCGATGGTGCGACGCGCCGCGCGCGCGGTCGTGACGCTCCGCGGCGCCTCCGGTGGCGCCTGCCGGGCCGGCGCGCATCCGGCAGCAAGGACCGAGGCCAGCGCCGCGGCCAGCGCGGCGGCGAGTGCGGAGGGGGCGGCGGATCTGGTCATACCTTCCTCTTCCTGCGGGCAGAGCGCGCGTCATCGATCAGCGTATACACCACGGGCAGGAGCAGCGGGGTGAGGATCGTGGAGGTGATGAGCCCGCCGATGAGCACGACGGCCATTCCCGAGCGGATCTCGCTCGATGCGCCGAGGGACAGCGCGAGGGGGAGCATGCCGACGATCATGGTGACGGAGGTCATGACGATGGGGCGCAGGCGCGTAACCCCCGCCTCCTGGATGGCGTCGCGGAGCGGCAGGCCGCGCTTCACGAGCGTGTTGGTGTAGTCGATGAGGAGCGTCCCGTTCTTGGAGATCAGGCCGTCCAGCATGATGAGACCGATGAAGGAGATGATGCTGATGGCCTTTCCCGTGAGGGCAAGGGCGGCGAAGGCGCCGATGATCCCGCAGGGGATGGAGAGCATGCGGATGGCGGGCGTCAGGAACGACTCGTAGAGAACGACGAGGACCATGTATACCAGGAGAACGGAGGCGATGAGCGCCCAGACCAGGGAGCGGAACGCCGTGGTCATGTTCTGCGTGTCTCCGCCATACGTGATGGAGTAGCCGAAGGGGATGTGGAGGCCGGCAAGGGCGTGCCTGACGTCGGCCGTGATGGCCCCGAGCGGGCGCCCGGCGATGTTCGCCGAAATGGTGGCCACGTTCTGGCGGTTCCTCCGCAGCACCTGCGGCGGGCTGTCGGACTTCAGAAAGGAAGCCACCTGGGAGAGGGAGACCTGCTGGCCGAGGGGTCCGGTCACCCGGATGGTGCCCAGGTCGTACTGCGTCTTCACCTGGCTTTCCCGGTAGCGCACGATCATGTCGTATTCGTCCCCCCCGTGGCGGAACACCCCGACGTTCGTTCCAGCCAGGGCTGTGCGCAGGACGCCGGCAATGTCCCCGGCAGTGAGGCCGTAGGAAGACGCGGCGAGCCGGTTGATGAGAACGCTGACCTCCGACTCTGAGGAGCGCATCGTGTTGTCCACGTCAGCAGTTCCGCTGACGGAGCGCACGGCGTTCTCCAGCTCCTTGGACAGCTCCCTCAGGACATCGCGGCTGGGCCCCGACACGTTCATGATGAACGGCTTGGCAGCCTCGATGGAGGTCCGCGCGATGACTCCCTGCTCGGTCACGGAGAAGCTCGCCCCGGGGAGCTGCCTCCCCCATTGGCGAAGCTCGGCGGCCGTCGCGGTCTGGCTCTTGCGCCGCTTTCCCTTGTCCACGAGCTTCACGATGATCTCCGAGGTGGAGACCGAGGTGCCGGTCCCGACCGTGGCGAACGTGTCCGCGACCTCGGGAAGGGACAGGAGATAGCGCTCCACGACCTTCGTCTTCTCGTCCGTCTGACGGAACACCGCCCCCGGCCCCAGGTCGATGTCCACGACGAGCTTGCTCTGGTCGAAGGCGGGCATGAACTCGCTCTGGATCGCCTTCAGGGGGAGGAGGGCGAGGCTGCCGGCGAGAAGGATCACCACCGCGGCGATGACCTTCCACCGGTTGGACAGGCACCACGAGAGGAATGCCCGGTAGCGGCCGGTGACGGCGCGCTCGAAGAAGCGGCCGAAAGGGCCGACCGGCTCGGCATTCCCCAGGGCTCCCGCCGTCTCGCTGCCGCTGCGGCGGCTGCCGCCCTGGGGCCCCTTCGGCCGTGCCTGCAGCATGCGGGACGCCATCATCGGCGTCACGGTGAAGGACACGAGCAGCGAGAGGAGCGTCGCGCAGACAACGGTGACGCCGAACTGGCGGAAGAACTGGCCGACGATGTCTTGAAGAAATGCGATGGGGCCGAAGACCACCACGTCGCACAGCGTGATGGCCACGGCGGCAAGACCGATCTCCATACGCCCTTTCACGGCGGCCGTGCGGGGGTCCTCCCCGAGGCGGATGTGACGATCCACGTTCTCCAGGATGACGATGGAGTCGTCCACGAGGATGCCGATGCACAGCCCCAGGCCCATGAGCGTCACGATGTTCAGCGTGAAGCGGAACGCGTACATCGCGAAGAACGTGCCGACCAGGGAGACCGGGATGGCGATCAGGACGATGAGGGACGACCTCCATCGCCTCAGGAACAGAAAGAGGACGATCGACGTCGTGATGATGCTCTCCACGAGGTTCAGGCGCGTCTCATCGAGGGAGGAGTTGATGAACGTGGTGGCGTCACTGGCCACCGCGAGAGCCGTGCCCGGCAGCATCGTGGGGGCTATGCCGGCGAGCGCCTCCTTGACGCGGGAGGCCGTGTCCACGACGTTGGCGTCGCTCTGCTTCCTGACGAAGATCCCGATGGACGGCTTCGAGTCCATCCTCACCGTCCGGGTCGGGTCGGGGTAATCCAGCGTCACGTCCGAGATCTCCGCAAGGCGCACGCTTCCCCCGGAAGTCGTCGGGATGCGGAGGTTCCGCGCGTCGTCCACGCTGGAGAACTCCCCGAGGAGCCGCACCGTGAGGTCCCGGGATTTCTGCTTGATCTCGCCGGCGGGGACGTTCATGTTGTCCGCCTGCAGCGTGCGGAGGAGAAGGGAAGTGCTCACCCCGTAGTAGTCCATGGCCTCGCGGTCCACGGTCACCCGCAGCTCCTTCTTCTGCCCGCCGGCGAGCGTCACGTTGCCGACGCCCGGCAGGTTTTCCAGGGAGTGAACGACCCGGTCAGCTTCGTTGTACAGCTCTTCCGGCGTGACCGAGCCGGAGACCGAGATGATGAGAATGGGCTGGGCGTTCACGTCGAACTTCGACATGACCGGCTTCGTGGCGTCCCGGGGAAGCGTGTCCGCGATTCCGTCCAGCGCCTTCTGAACGTCGATGACCGCGGTGTTCATGTCGGTGGACATGGTGAACTGGATGACCGTGTACCCGTAGCCCACGCCGGAGGTGGACCGGATCATGTCGATGCCGTTGATGCCGGACACGGCGTCCTCGATCGGCTTGATGACGTCCTGGTCGATCTGCTCTGCGCCCGCCCCCCCGTAGGAGGAGTGGATCGAGATGACGGGAAGGTTGACCGTGGGGAAGAGGTCCGCGCCGAGGTTGAGGTATCCCACGACCCCCAGACCGATGATCAACGCCATCCCCATGATGATGGCGGTCGGGCGGCGGACCGAGAGCTCGGTGATGTTCACAGCGCGCCCCCCACGAGCTGCTCCAGGTCCGCTACCGCCTCCTCCCGATCGTACAGGGCAAGGAGGAGCTCGAGGTCCGCGGACCCCGAGAGGATGTCCGCGCCCCGAAGGTCATCGCGGCTCGCCAGCCCGTTGGTCCACGACACGCGCACGTTGCGCAGCCTCTCGGAAAGGTAGTCCGCCCGTGACTGCTTCTCCCGCACCGCCGCGTCCGCCTTGACCGCGGCCTCGATCCCCCGGCGCGCCTGCAGGCGCACGAGCTTGGCCTGCTGGCTGAGCGCCGTGTCCGAGATTTCGACGTCCTTCTCCGCCTGCTGGATCCGGCGCAGGGACTCCAGGCCGTCGAAGGCGCTCATCTTCACCCCGAGAGAGAATACGAGATCGATGTTCCACGTGTTGTTGGCGAACGTCCACGCGCCGGAAGAGGGGAAGTCCTCCTGGCCCGAGACGTCGAAGGAGATGCCGAAGCTCACGTCGGGGTGCAGGATGGCGCCGCCCTGCTCGATGGCCAGCTTCTTGCGGGCCTGCTCGGTTCGCGACCGCGCGCCTGCCATGTCGGTGGAGCCGTCCAGGGCACGCGTGATGATCGCCTGCTCTTCCAGCACCGGCAGCGCCGGGCGGAACCCCGTCAGGGGATTGATCAGCGCCGGGTCCAGCCCCGTCAGCACTCCCAGGCTTTCCCGGGCGGATGACTCGCCCTGCTCCGCCTCCGTCAGCCGGGCGCGAAGGGACGCCAGGCTTGCCGTGACCTCCAGAACCGCCTCCCGGTTCGTCGTTCCTTCGCCCAGCGACTTCTGCCGGTCAGCGACGATGTCCGCGGCGGTGTCGGTGATCCGGCGAAGCACCATCTGTGACTCGCGGGCGAGGACCAGCGCGTCATAGGCGCGGCGGACCTCCCGGTCGGTGCCGCGAAGCCGGGCGGAGAGATCAGTTCCCGATGCGTCCGCCTGGATCGAGGCCAGGTCGATGGCGTTCCTGATTTTCCCCCACGCGAAGAGCGGCTGCGTGAGGGCCGCGCTCAGCGTGAAGTAGTTGTGCTGCGCGGCGCCGACGTTGAAATCTGTGGGCGGGATCTTGACGTTGAGGAACGCGGGCGGCGGCGCCGGGTTCGGGAGCATGAGGCTGCCGAGCGACCCGGCGGCCACGGTGTACCCGGGCGGAGGATTCACCAGGTATGAAGCGGACGTCTGCAGATCAACATGCGGCAGCATCCTCCCGCGGGCTTCAGAAACCGCCAGCCGCGACTTCTCCACGGAGAGCTGGGAGATGCGGATGGCATCGGAGCTCCTGCGGGCCAGGGCGAGCGCTTCATCGAGCGTCAGGTCACGCTGCTGCGCCGGGGTGGGAAGCGTGCTGCACAGAAGGAGGATGACGGGAAGGACCCGGCCAGCGGCGCGCATCATGGGTCAGCCTCCGGCAAGCCTCAGGGCAATGGCCCGCTGCAGCGCGCGTGTCTCCCGGTCCACGTGCGCAGGGTCGGCGAGCGCCACGGAAAAGAGGACCCCCACGACGGTGATCCTGATGAGGGCGCGTCTCTGCTTCGGGTCGTCCGCCTGCCGGGCACCCGGGTCCCGTCCCTCCACGAGGATCCGTTCGATGAGGGAGTACAGCCTTTCCAGATTCCCCTGGAGGAGGTTCATCTGGGAGGATTCGAAGAGCATGCCCCGGAGCAGGGGGAGGGCCTTCTTGAGGCTGGAGAACCCGATCTCAATCAGGCTCGCCATACGCTCATGCGTCCCCCCGGGCGAATCGGCGAGCGCGGCGATCTGGGCGAGAAACCGGTCCCAGCGGTCCTGCGCGGTGGCGCGGAACAGGTCCTTCTTGTCCCGGAAGTACGTGTAGATCGTGCCGGAGGAGATCCCGGCCCGCTGGGCGATGTGGGAGATCCGGGTGGACCCGTAGCCGATCTCCCCGAAAACCGAAAACGCGGCGTCGATGATCTGCGCCGGCTTTTCCCTGTCCCGCGGACGCGCCATGCACGCTCCTATAATGAATGAACGTTCAGTCATTATAACACCGGGACTCCTTCCCGGCAAGCGGTGTCCTCGAGACGCCCGGCGGCGAGTTCTTTTCAGGGATCCCCGGTTTCCGCTATACTGGGCAGGCCGTTCGTCGTCACGCGGAGGGGTTGTGATGAGACATGCCCTGTTCCTGGCGGGCTACTTCGTCGTGGTGACCGCCGCGAACGTGTTCCTGAAGCTCTCCGCGGGTGCGGCCGGGATCTGGCCGTTCCTGGCGCTGCAGCTCGCGGGCAACCTCGCCGGGCTGGCGGGCGTGCTCCTGTACACGGGGCTCCTGAGGAGCCTGCCCCTGCACGTCGCGTTTCCCCTGAGCCGCGGTGTGGCCGTGCTCGGGGTCCAGCTCGTGGCATCTCTCCTTGTTTTTCACGAGTCGTTCAAGGCTACCGAGGCCCTGGGCACCGCGGCAGTTGCGGCGGGGATCGTCCTGCTGGGCATCGGCGTGACGCGGAGGGCCGCGCCGGCATGATGACCGCTTTCTTTTTCCTGGGCAACTTCGTTGCCAACACGGGCGCGCACGTCTGCCTGAAGCTCTCCGCGTCCGGCCGGGGCGTGAGATCGTTTCTCGCCTGGCAGGTCCTGGGGAACCTTGGCGGATTTCTCGGGGTCCTGGCCTTCACCGCGCTTCTGCGCGGCATGTCCCTGCATGTCGCGTACCCCCTGACGGAAGGACTGACGGCCATCGGGGTGCAGATCGTCGGCGGGGTGATCGTGTTTCGGGAACGGATATCGGCGGCGGCATGGGCCGGCACGGGGCTGATCCTAGCCGGCATCGTGCTCTTCAGTGTCTGATGCAGGCGTCTGAGAACGGAGGAGGGACGGATGCCGGACTCGGGTCGATTCATCGAGGAGCTCAAGAAAGCGTGGCGGGACGAGAAGTCCAGCGCGCTGACGTACGCGGCCGCGGCGGACCGGGAATCTGACGCGCGGCGCCGGGACATCTTTCAGCGCATGGCGGCGGAGGAGGAGAAGCACGCGGCGAGGTGGGAGAAGCGCCTTCGGGAGCTCGGGTCCGACCCCGGCGTGTACGCCGAGACCCGGGCAGAGACCGCACGGCGGAAGGCGCTCGTGGAGAAAGGCGCCGAGGCTGTCGTGAAGGTCATGGAAGCCGCGGAGGACAACGCGAACGGCGGCTACGAGACCCTCGCTGCGCTTTCACCGAGCGAGGAAGACCGGATCGCCTTCGAGGAAACCGGCCTCACCGAGCGCTCGCACGACGTCGCCCTCAGGGAAATGTTCCCGGACCGCGTCAGTCCCCTTCGAGCCCTGGAAGGGATCCTCGGCAAGGAGCGCCACGTACGCGGCGGCGGCTGGATCGGCCAGGCCATTTACGGCATCAACGACGGCCTCGGCGCTGCCTTCGGCGTGGTCAGCGGGGTTGCCGGCGCCACGCACGTCAACAGCTCCTTCGTGCTCCTCAGCGGGTTCGCCTCCATGGTCGCCTCCGCCCTCTCCATGGGAAGCGGCGCCTACCTCGCGGACAAGTCGCAGAAGGAAGTGTACGAGGCGGAGATGGCGAAGGAGCGCGCCGAGATCGAGGAACACCCCGAGGAGGAACAGCAGGAGCTGTCCCTGTTCTACCAGCTGAAGGGGTTCACCGCGCAGGAAGCGGACGCCATGGCGGCCCGCATGGCGCAGAACCCCGAGGAGATGCTGAAAACCCTGGCGCACGAGGAGCTGGGCCTTTCCGAGCAGGCGTTCCCCAACCCCTGGCGCTCGGCTGCCAGCGCGACGGCGGCAACGGCGCTCGGCGCGGCCGTTCCCGTGCTTCCCTATCTCTTCTCCACGGGACTGCCCGCGCTCGTGATATCCTTCGTCATCAGCACGCTGGCGCACTTTGCCGTCGGGGCGGCCAAGGTCGTGGTCACCGGCCGGACCTGGTGGAAGAGCGGGCTGGAAATGATGCTCATCGGCCTCGGGGAGGCGGCCATCACGTACGGAATCGGGCTCCTCGTGGCGCCCATGATCGGGGGATAACCATGGCTGACAAGAACACGCTGGGTGACAAGGTACGCACGATCCGTGAGGCGCGCAGCCTCACCGTCGAGCAGCTCGCCGGCCGGGCCGACCTGGAGGCGGAGCACGTGCGGCAGATCGAGTCCGGGGCGCTCCTCCCGTCGCTCTCCCCCCTCATCAGGATTGCCCGCGCCCTTGGCGTGAGGCTGGGCACGTTCCTGGACGACCAGTCACAGCTGGGGCCGGTGATCTCGCGCGCCGGCGCCCACGAGGCGGTGGTGCGGTTCTCCGGCCGGGACAGGCCGGCCCGCAGCGACCTGGACTTCTTTTCTCTTGCGGCGAACAAGGCCGGCCGGCACATGGAGCCGTTCCTCATCGATATTCATCCCGCCTCCGCAACTGACGCGCGGCCGTCTACGCATGAAGGAGAGGAGTTCATCTACGTCCTTTCCGGCGAGGTCGAGATCCAGTACGGCCGGGACGTGTACAAGCTCTCCCCGGGGGACAGCATCTACTATGACAGCATCGTCCCTCACCACGTGCACAGCGCCAGGGCCTCCGAAGCGCGCGTTCTCGGGGTCGTTTATGCACCCTGAATGATCCCGTCGCCGCGGCAGGAAGAAGTTTCCGAAAAGGAGAATGTCCATGGACCTCATCACCGATACGCTCGACAAGGTTCTTGAGAAGCAGGCCGCCCTCTACCCCGACAAGGACTTCATCGCCTACGCGGACCGGGACCTCCGATTCACCTACGGGCAGTTCACCGGCAGGGTGAACACGCTGGCCCGCGGGCTTCTCGCCATCGGGATCCGCAAGGGCGACCACGTCGGAATCTGGGCCACGAACGTCCCGGACTGGCTCACCTACCTCTTCGCCCTCAGCAAGATAGGCGCCATCACGGTGACGGTGAACACCGCCTACCGCCTGGCGGAGCTGGAGTACCTCCTGCGCCAGTCCGACATGAAGACGCTGTGTCTCATCGGCGGCTTCCGCGACAGCGACTACGTGGGCATGCTGTACGAGCTCGTTCCCGAGCTGCGTTGCTGCGAGCGCGGCAAGCTCGAGAGCGCCCGGTTCCCGCGCCTGCAGTCGGTGGTCTTCATCGGCCCGGAAAAGCACCGTGGAATGTACAACACGCCGGAGCTCCTCCTGCGCGGCGCCCACGAGCCTCCCGCGGCGCTGGAGGCCGCGGCAAAGAGCCTGGACTGCCGGGACGTGATCAACATGCAGTACACCTCGGGAACGACCGGGTTCCCCAAGGGCGTCATGCTCACCCACCTGAACATCCTCAACAACGGCTGGCACATCGGGGAACGCCAGCGCTTCACGCCGCAGGAGAAGGTCTGCCTGCCGGTTCCGCTGTTCCACTGCTTCGGGCTTGTCCTCGGCATCATGGCCATCGTGACGCACGGGGCCACCGCGGTGATCGTGGAAAGCTTCGATCCGCTCCTCGTCCTTGCCTCCGTGCAGAAGGAGCGGTGCACGGCGCTGTACGGGGTGCCCACGATGTTCATTGCGGAGCTGTCGCATGCCATGTTCCCCATGTTCGACACCTCCAGCCTTCGCACCGGCATCATGGCGGGCTCTCCCTGTCCCGTGGAGATCATGAACCGGGTCATCGGGGAGATGCACGCCTCCGAGATCACCATCGCCTACGGCCTCACCGAGGGCTCGCCGGTGATGACGCAGACGTCGACGGACGACCCCGTGGAGCTTCGCGTCTCCACGGTGGGCCGGGCGCTCCCCGGCATCGAGGTGAGGATCGTGGACCCGGCGACGAACAAGGAGCAGGGGCCAGAGACGCAGGGAGAGGTGGTCTGCCGCGGCTACAACGTCATGAAGGGCTACTACAACATGCCCGAGGCCACCGCGGCCGCCGTGGACGCGGAGGGGTGGCTGCACTCGGGAGACCTGGGCACGCGGGATGCCGCGGACTACTTCCGCATCACCGGCCGGATCAAGGACATGATTATCCGCGGCGGGGAGAACGTGTACCCGCGCGAGATCGAGGAGTTCCTCCTTCGCATGCCCGGCATCAAGGACGTTCAGGTCGTGGGGATCGCAAGCCCCAGGTACGGTGAGGAAGTGGGCGCGTTCGTCATCTGCCGCGACGGCGCGTGTCTTGGGGAGGAGGACGTACGGGACTTCTGTCGGGGGCAGATCTCGCGGTTCAAGATCCCCCGGTACGTCTTCTTCGAGGAGACGTTCCCCATGACGGCAAGCGGTAAGATCCAGAAGTACAAGCTCCGCGAGAGGGGACTCCAGCTCCTGAAGGAACGCAGCGTGGAAGTGGTCTAGGGCGGCGCGACCGCGAGGCGGTACCCCACGCCCGGCTCGGTGATGAGAAGCTGCGGCATGCGCGGATTCTCTTCTATTTTCTTGCGGAGCCCCGTGACATAGACGCGCAGGTAGTTCGTCTCTTCCTCCGTCTGCGGACCCCACAGCTCTCTCAATATCTGCCGCTGCGTCACCACGCGCCCCGCATGCTGCACGAGCATCCGGAGGATCCCGTACTCGGTGGGGGTGAGCTTGACGATCTCACCGGCAACGCGCACCTCCCGGCTGAGGAGATCCACCGACAGCCGGCCTGAGACGAAGGGCTCCTGCTTCTCCTGCGGGCCCCGGTGGCGGATGGCCACCTTCATCCGGGCGACAAGCTCTCCGGTGTTGAACGGCTTGATGAGGTAGTCGTCCGCGCCCAACTCCAGCAGCTTGACGATCTCCTCCTCCGCGTTGCGCACGGACAGGATGATCACGGGGACCGTTGACCACGTGCGAAGCTCGGCGAGCGCGTCCGCTCCGTCCCGGTCCGGCAGCCCGAGGTCCAGGAGGACGATGTCTGGTTTTTTCGCCACCACCATCGGGAGGCCGTCCGCGGCGCTCGCTGCCTCGTGCACCGCGTACCCCTGGGTCTCCAGGCTCACCCGGAGGAGCCGCCTGATCTGGACTTCGTCGTCGATGACGAGGACGGACGTCATGTCGCGGCCTTCGCTTCCGCCGGCTCTTCCACGATGCTCTCCGGAAGGAAGATCGACACCGACAGTCCTCCCTTCCTGTTGATGTAGGCGGTGATCTTGCCCCCGTGCGCCTCCACGATCCCCTTGCAGATCGACAGTCCCAGGCCGACCCCTCCCGTGCCCGCTTTCCTGCCCCGGAAGAACCGGTCGAACAGGTGCGGAAGCTCTTCCGGCAGGACACCCGGTCCCTCGTCAGCGACCGTGATCCTCACGCCCTGGCCCTTTCTCTCTACGCTGATCTCCACGGGGGTGCCGGCCGGCGTGTGGCGGACCGCGTTCACAAGGATATTCGTCAGGACCTGGGTCATGAGGATGAAGTCCAGCGAAACGAGGGGCGCCTCTTCGTCCACCCTGATCGAAAGGGGATGGTCGCGGGACTGGCGGCGCATTGCATCAGCGACGACCGAGACAAGATCGAAAACGTCGTTCGTCGACTTCTTCAGCTTCAGCATGCCGGATTCCAGCCTGCTCATGCTGAGAAGATTTTCCACGATGGAATTGAGCCGGTCGGTGGCTGTCAATATCTCCGAGAGGAGAGCCGAACGGGCGTCCCGGTCTTCCACCGTGCCGGGGTCCATGAGCGCCGTCACGGACCCCTTGATCGCCGTCAGGGGCGTCCGAAGCTCGTGGGAAATCGTGTTCAGAAGAACCCTCCCCAGCCTCTCCGACTCACGCGCCATGAGGTTCTTCCGGTTCTCCTCCGCCAGGAGCTCTCTCTCGATGGACAGGGCGAGATTTCTTCCCAGGGTCTGCAGGAACTGGCCCTCGTCGTGAGGCCACGCCCGCCCCTCCGGCAGCCGGATTCCCAGGACCCCGACGGTGGAATCGGGGGTCAGAAGCGGAACGTAGTGGTACCCGGCAAACGCCAGGGTGTCCGTGTACTTTCCGCAGGGCATGCGGTTGGCAAAGCACCACTGCGCCACGCCGAACTCCTTGTCGTCGACCTGCACGGGCGCCAGGGCGCGGGCCGTCCTCTCGATCTTCACGTCCCCTTCGCGGAGGAAGAGGACGCACTCTCCGCCGAAGGAGCGGGAGATCCCCTCCAGGCTCGCCTGGACGATCTCGGAGATTCCCTGCTTGACGGACAGTTCCTGGGAGAAGTTGTAGAGAAGCATCATGCGGCGCTCCCGCACGCGCAGCATCCGCTGATTGGTGCGCAGGCGCGACATGAGGGAGGCGAAGGCAGCCGCCGTCACGAAATAGAGAATGATCATGAGCACGTCTTCGAGCTTGCTGACAGCAAACGTGAAGCGCGGCGGGATGAAGAAGTAGTCCCAGAGCGCGGCGCTCAGGGCGGCGCTTGCCAGAACCGCGGCGCGTGTCGCGAAGAACGAAATGGCTATCACGGCGAGCAGGTACAGGATGGATACCGTGTGGTATCCGACCTCGGGGAGCGCGAGGAGGTTGATCAGCGTGACGAAGGCAACGAGGGCGAGCGAGACGGCGAACGTGGCGCCCTGGGAGCGCAGGACCGCGGCGAGCCGCATCGGCATGTGCGTGACCGTCGTTCCCTGCTCCTGGACCACGGTGACGTCGATGTCGCCGCTGCCGGCAAGGATGCGGTCCGTGACTGAGCGCCCGCCGAGCAGGCGCGGCCGGGAGAGGAGCCCTGACTTTCCCAGGACGATCTGGGACACGTTGTTCGTGCGCGCGTAGCGAAGCACCGTTCCCGCGACGTCCTCCGAGGGGATGGTCACCACGGCGGCGCCGAGCTGCCGCGCCAGGTTCATGTTCTTTCGCAGAGACTCCTGCGCGGGCGCGTCAGACGGCCGGCCCGTCTCCACGTAGAGGGCCGTCCACTCCGCCTTCAGGCTGAACGCCCGCTGACGGGCCCAGCGGATGAGGTGGGCCGAGTTCGGGCTCGGGCTGATTGCCACGAGCAGCCGCTCCCCCGATCGGGCGGGACTCTCCCGGCCGCTCTCCCGCGCGTAGCTGGCCAGCTGGTGGTCCACGAGGAGCGCCGTGTGCCGGAGGGACATCTCCCGCAGGGCCGTGAGCGTGCTCTTCTTGAAGAAGTTCTCCGCCGCCGAGCGCGCCATGTCGCCGAGGTACACCTTGCCCTCGGTGAGGCGTTTCAGCAGCTCCTCCGGCGAGATGTCGATGAGGACTACCTGGTCTGCCGCGTCGAAGATGGAATCCGGGACGCGCTCGTGAATGGACACGCCGGCGATTTCCTCCACCGTGTCCGCGAAGCTTTCCAGGTGCTGGACGTTCACCGTCGTGAAGACGTCAATTCCCTTCGCGATGAGCTCCAGCACGTCCTGGTAGCGTTTCTGGTTGCGGGCCCCCGGCACGTTCGTGTGGGCAAGCTCGTCCACGAGCACGAGCGCGGGCTTGCGGGCAAGCACGGCATCCAGGTCCATCTCCTCCAGGCTGTGCCCGCGGTAGTCCAGGCGCTTGCGCGCCACGGTCTCGAAAACGGTAGCCAGCTCCTCCGTGTCCGCTCTCTGATGGCTCTCCAGCCAGCCGATGACGACATCCACGCCGTCCACCTGCTTCCGCCGCGCCTCGGTGAGCATCGAGTACGTCTTGCCGACGCCGGCCGCCATGCCGAAAAAGATCTTGAGCTTTCCTTTCCCTTCTTTCTCCACGGCTCGGAGAAGGGCGTCGGGATCGGGCCGGAAATCATCGGACACGGTCTGCTCCGTCTCGCATCAGCAGAAGTATTGCACCAGCGCAGCTACTTTGGAAACTCCTTGTCGAGAGCGACGTTCAGCTCCAGCACGTTCACCCGGGGCTCACCGAGGAAGCCCAGCTGGGGCGCTTCCTCGTGCCTGCGGACCAGGGCGAGAAGCCGGGTCTTTCCGTCCGCGTCCAGGTGCCGTGCGCCCGCCACTTTCTCTGCCTGGATCTCCGCCGCCCGCGGGCTGATGTGCGGATCCAGGCCGCTGCCGGAGGCGAACAGCATGTCCAGGGGAGGTTCCCCGGGGCCGTAGGCTTTCTGCCAGTCGCTCTTCCGCTGATCGTAGGCCTTTTTCAGATCAGAGCTCGTCCAGCCCCAGTTGCTCGCTCCGGACCCGGTGGGATCGTACTTCACCGCTGAAGGCCGGGGGTGGAAATAGATGTCACGGGTGAAGTCCTGGGCAATGAGAGAGGAGCCGACCACCTTTCCGCCGCCGGAGATCAGGCTTCCCTGAACCCTGCGGGGAAAGAGCGCTGCCCCGATCCCTGTCATGAGCAGGGGATAGATGCCTCCGACGACGATCGTCCAGAAGACCGTGACGATGATTGCAGTCCGTACGTGCTTCATTTCGCTTCTCCTGTCACGCCAGGCCGATGACATGGACCAGCAGGTCGATTGCCTTGATGCCGATGAAGGGCGCGATGATGCCCCCCAGCCCGTAGATGAGGAGGTTTCGCCTGAGGATGCGGATGGCCCCCACGGCGCGGTAGCGCACGCCGCGCAGGGCCAGCGGGATGAGCGCCACGATGATGAGGGCGTTGAAGATGACCGCGGAGAGCACAGCGCTCTGCGGAGAGGCGAGCTTCATGACGTTCAGGGCCCACAGGGGACCCGTGGTTCCCGCGGCCGCGTACAGGGACACGAACATGGCCGGAAGGATGGCGAAGAACTTCGCCACGTCGTTGGCAATGCTGAACGTGGTGAGCGCGCCCCGGGTCATGAGCTGCTCCTTGCCGACCTCCACGATGTCGATGAGCTTCGTAGGATTGGAGTCAAGGTCCACCATGTTTCCCGCTTCGCGCGCCACCTGCGTCCCCGAGCTCATGGCCACTCCGACGTCGGCCTGCGCCAGGGCCGGCGCGTCGTTCGTCCCGTCGCCGATCATGGCAACGAGGTGGCCAGCCTTCTGCTCGGCGCGGATGCGCTCCAGCTTGGCCTGCGGCGTGGCCTCCGCGATGTAGTCGTCCACCCCGGCCTCCGCGGCGATCGTTGCCGCGGTGAGCGGATTGTCACCGGTGATCATGACCGAGCGGATTCCCATCTTTCTCAGGTAGAAGAGGCGGTCCTTGATTCCGCCCTTCACGACGTCCTTGAGATGGATGACGCCGAGGACCTCGTTCCCCCGCGCCACGGCCAGGGGCGTGCCGCCTTCGGCCGAGATCCTCGTGACCTCGGCGTCGACGTCGGCGGGGAACCTCCCGCCGCCCGCGACGACCCATTCCTTGACCGCTTCCGCCGCGCCCTTGCGGATGCTTCGTCTCTCGTCGTCGAAGTCGAGGCCGCTCATCCGCGTTTTCGCGGAGAATGGAACGAAGCGGCCGCCGATGTCCTGGATGCTGGCCGCCCGCACGGCGTACTCATGGCGCGCCAGGTTGACGATGGACCGGCCCTCGGGAGTCTCGTCGGCAAGGGACGCCAGGAGGGCCGCTTCCGCGACCGCCGTCCTGGTCGACCCCTTGGCGGGAAGAAACGAGGAGGCCATGCGGTTTCCCATGGTCACCGTGCCCGTCTTGTCCAGGAGCATCACGTCGATGTCCCCGGCGGCGTCCACGGCCCGGCCGCTGAGAGCGAGCACGTTCTTCTTGATGAGCCTGCTCACGCTGGAGATTCCAATGGCCGAGAGGAGCCCGCCGATGGTGGTGGGAATGAGGCAGACGAGGAGCGCGAACAGAACGGCGGTCGTGATGAAGACAGAGGTGCCGGATGCCTTCGCGCTGTAGCTTGCGAAAAACCACAGGCTCCCGACCGCGGCAAGGAAGATGATGGAGAAGGAGGACAGAAGGATCTGCAGGGCGATCTCCCCCGGGGTCTTCTGCCGCGTGGCGTTCTCCACGAGCCCGATCAACCGGTCGACGAAGGTTTTCCCCTGCTCCGAGGTGATCCTCACGACGATGCGGTCGCTGATGACCTTCGTGCCTCCGGTCACGGCGCTGCGGTCACCGCCGGACTCCCGGATGACCGGCGCGGATTCACCGGTGATCGCGGATTCATCGACGCTGGCAATTCCCTCGATCACCTCTCCATCTCCCGGGATAACGTCTCCGGCCTCGCAGATCACCCGGTCTCCAACCCGGAGCTGGATGGAAGCGACCTTCTCTTCTTTTCCGTTTCCGTTCAGGAGCCGGCGGGCAACCGTCTTCGTTCTCATGGCGCGAAGCGCGTCCGCCCGCGCCTTTCCCTGGATCTCGGCAAGGGATTCAGAAAAGTTGGCGAACAGGACCGTGAACCACAGCCAGATTGCGATCTGCAGGTTGAAACCGTCGTAGATCCCGCGGATCAGGTCCGTGATGAACACAAGGGAGATGAAGACGGAGCCGATCCACACCATGAACATGACCGGGTTTTTGATCTCCACCCGCGGATCGAGCTTGGCAAAGGCCATTCCGACGGCGCGGCTCAGAACCGGGATGCTCAGCAGTCGTATTTCATGTCTCATGTCGTTGTCTCCTAGAAAACCATGCCCTTGAGAGCGAGGAAGTGCTCCACGATCGGCCCCAGGGTCAGCGCGGGGAAGAAGTTCAACCCCGCGAGAATGATGATCATCAGGGCCAGAAGGATCACGAAGGTCGTATTGTTCGTGGCGAATGTACCAACGCTTGCGGGGATCGGGGTCTTGGCGCCCAGGCTGCCCGCGATGGCCAGCGCCGGCGCAATCACGATGAAGCGCCCCACGAGCATCGCGAATGCAATCGTGACGTTGTAGAACACCGTATTCGCGTTCAGGCCGGCAAAGGCGCTTCCGTTGTTTCCAACCCCTGACGCGTACGCGTAGAGGATCTCCGAAAGGCCGTGGGGGCCGGCGTTGTTCAGACTGGAGAGTCCCGCCTTGGTGACCGCGGCCGCCGCCGCGAGGAACAGGATCACCATGGTCTGGCCGACTGCGGCCAGCACCGAAAGCTGAACTTCGCGGGTCTCGATCTTCTTCCCCAGGTACTCGGGTGTTCTTCCCACCATGAGGCCTGCGATGAACACCGTGATGAATAGGAAGATGAGGATCCCGTACATGCCGGCGCCGACCCCGCCAAAGATGACCTCTCCGACCATCATGTTGACCATGGGCACCATCCCTCCCAGGGGAGAGAAGCTGTCGTGCATCGCGTTGACCGAGCCGTTGGATACGACTGTCGTCGTCTCCGCCCACAGTGCGCTCGCGGAGATCCCGAAACGGACCTCTTTTCCTTCCATGGAGCCGTGGCCGCCTGTCAAGCCGTTGAAGCCGTACTCCGCAAACAGGATCGCAACGAGCCCGATTGCGAACAGCACGGTCTTCACTGCGAAGATGGCGCGGCCCTGGCTGCGGTCTTTCACCATCCGCCCGAAGGTGAAGGGGATGGCGGCCGGAACGAGCAGGATCGCCACCAGCTCCAGGAAGTTGCTGAACGGAGTGGGGTTCTCGAAGGGATGGGCGGAGTTGACGTTGAAGAACCCGCCGCCGTTGCTCCCCAGCTGCTTGATAGCGATCTGGGATGCCGCCGGGCCCATGGGCAGGATCTGTTCCTTGCCTTCGAGCGTCACCCCGTGCACGTAGCTGGAGAAGTTCTGCACGACGCCCTGGGACATGAGAAAAACCGCAAGGATGATCGACAGGGGAATGAAGACGTACAGCGTCGAACGCGTGAGGTCCACCCAGAAGTTGCCCACGGACGCCGGTTTGCCCGCTCCGCTCGCCGAAGGTCTGTTCCTGATCCCCCGGATAAGCGCCAAAGCGGCAGCGACGCCGGTTGCCGCGCTGAGGAAGTTGTGCACGGCAAGCCCGGCCATCTGGGACAGGTAGCTCGCCTGAGATTCCCCGCCGTAGGCCTGCCAGTTCGTGTTGGTCATGAAGCTGACTGCCGTGTTCAGGGCGAGGTGCCAGGACATGTTGGGAATGCCCGCCGGGTTCAACGGCAGCCACTGCTGGGTCATGAGCAGGGCCATGAGGCTGGCAAATCCGAAAGCGTTGAAGATCAACAGCGCGGCAAGATACTGCTTCCAGTTCATCTCGCGCTTCGCGTCGATGCCGCTGATCCTGTAGATCCCGCGCTCGACGGGCGCCAGGAAAGAGAGGATGTTCTTCTCTCCTTCGAAAACCCTCGCCATGAACTTGCCCAGAAACGGTGCAATGCTGAAAACAATGGCGAGGTAGACCAGGAGCTGGATCCAGTTCGTCGTGCTCATGACGCTTTCTCCTAGAACCTATCCGGCCGGATCATGGAGTACACGAGGTAGAAGAGCAGGAACACTCCAATCAGGCCGGCAACGATCAATTGAATGCTCATGCTCCCAGGATAGGCAGGCAGAGAGCGTCGGGATACTAAGGGCACGCTAAACTTGCCGTGCGGCGCGTTAGAGAAACGCTAAAAGGAGGCTTGTCAGGGACAGCCGCTTTCACTACGTTTGCTCTGACTTGAAATCCACTCCGAGCACGATCATCTTCGACTACGGCGGAGTTCTCGGACTGCCGCTCGATCCTCTCCGTGAAGCGGAAATGATGGAGCTCGCCGGCCTGCCGCCGGAACGCTTTTTCGATGTCTACCGGAAGGACAGGATCGAGCTGGACCGCGGCACGCTTCCCGCGGACGAGTACTGGAGCCGGATCCTCGCTGCCGGCGGCGTGACGCCCACCCCGGCGCTGCTTGCCCGCATCGAGCGGGTGGATGCGCTGGGCTGGTCCCGCGTGAACCGCCCGGTGGTCCAGTGGTCGTACGAGCTTCGGGACGCCGGCTTCCGTACGGCGATCCTGTCCAACATGCCGTTCGAAAAACTCACCTTCATGCGGTCCGACGGCCAATTCCGCTGGATCGACGACTTTGACGTCACCGTATTCTCCTGCGACCACCGGCTGGTCAAGCCGGAACCTTCCATATACAGACTCTGCCTGGAGAAACTGGGCGCCCGGCCTGACGAGTGCCTTTTCCTGGACGACGTTCCTGAGAACGTCGAGGGGGCGCTGGCCGTCGGAGTTGCCGCACTCCTGTTCACGACGGTGGAGGAGATGAGGGGGGTGCTGGAAAGCGACTGGGGGCTGCCCGTGCGGAGGCTCAGGGATGGCGGCAAAGAGTGAGACCGCGGTCGTGCGGGTCGGCTTCAGCCTCCGGCTGAAGATCATTTTCACCTTCCTCGCGGTGGGAGCGGCGGTGAGCGGCCTCCTCTCCTACAGCGTCTTTCACATTCTCAACGACAGTCTCCTGAAACAGGTCCAGGCGCGGGTCCTGGACCTTGCGCGGCTGGGCACGCGCGTGGTGGACGCGGCGCAGCTCGCCCGGCTGCGATCGTCCCTTGCGAACGACCTGCCGGCAGGGCGGATGAACAAGGTGGAGGACTCCACTGACTTCCGCGCGGTCTCCGAGGCGCTGAACCGCGTCCGGGACGTGGAGAAGAAGCTCGTGCATTACATCTACACGTTCGCCCCGACGAGCGATCCCAAAACGGCGCTGTACCTCGTGGACGGGGACGTCCTGGCGGACAAGGCGCGGAAAGCCCGGGGAGAAGAAACGGGGGACATTTCGCGCTTTTCCTCCGTCTTCGACGTCTCGGAGTTTCCCATGGCCCGGCGGGCGCTCACGGAGCGCGTGCCTCTCGTCGAGGATGCCTGGTCCTGGGACCCGGACTTCAAGGTGAACTCCATCACCGGCTACGCGCCCCTGTTCGCCCCGAACGGTGACTTCCTCGGCGTGCTGGCCATCGACATGGTGGACACGGACGTCCGCGCCATCCTCTCCAACGCCACGACGATCGGCCTGGCGGTCATCGCGGCGGCCCTTGCCGTGACCGTGGCGAGCTCCATCCTCCTGGGCACACTGTTCACGCGCGGCATCATCCGCCTGGACAACGTGGTGCGCACGTTCGACAAGGACAACCTTGGTGCGCGCGCGGAGGTCCGCGGCCGCGACGAGGTGGGCCGCCTCAGCCTCAGCTTCAACGAGATGGCGCAGACGATCCAGGAGTACAGCGCGCGCCAGGAGGCCCTCATCTCCGCGTTCGGACGCTTCGTGCCCCACGAGCTGCTGCGGCTCCTGGACAAGGGCAGCATCCTGGAGGTGAAGCTCGGGGACCAGACCCAGAAGGAGATGGCGGTGCTCTTCTCCGACATCCGGTCCTTCACCACCCTCTCGGAATCCATGACGCCGTTCGAGAATTTCAACTTCATCAACTCGTACCTGAGGCGCATGGGTCCCGAGATCCGGGCCAATGGGGGATTCATCGACAAGTACATCGGGGACGCCATCATGGCGCTGTTCCCCCGACGTCCGGATGACGCGCTCGCCGCTGCCGTGGCCATGCAGGGGAAGCTTGTGGAGTACAACGCGGACCGGGCGAAGAGCGGGTACGCGCCCATCTCCATCGGCGTCGGCGTGAACATGGGGAAGCTCATGCTCGGCACTGTCGGAGAACAGGAGCGCATGGACGGCTCCGTGATCGCCGACGCGGTGAACCTCGGGCAGCGCCTGCAGACGCTCACGCGCGTGTACGGCTCCACGATCCTCACGACGGGAACGACACTCCGCGCCCTCGCCGATCCCCGGCGCTTTTCCTTCCGGTTCATCGACCGCGTGCGGGTGCGCGGGCGCAAGGAAGCCATCCTGCTCTTCGAGGTCCTCGACGGGGAAAGCGACGAGCAGCGGCAGAAACGGTCAGCGTACCGGGAGGAGCTGTCGCGCGCGCTGCGGATGTACTACGGGCGGAAGTTCGAGGAATGCCTGGCCGTGGTGAAAAGGCTGCGGGAAGTGAACCCTGAGGACAAGGTCCTGGGCATCTACCACCGGCGCTGCGAGAATCTCGTGGCCCTCGGCGCCCCCGCGGGATGGCAGGGTGTCGAGGAAATTGAAGTTCACTAGGAAGCAGCCGGCCTAGAACTGAAGGGTCAGGTTGATCAGGGTCAGGTCGCTGCGCGGCACCTGGCTGACGGTGCTTTCGATGCGCACGTTCTGTTTCTCACAGGCCTTCTGCAAGTAGGACAGGTAGTAGAGGCCGAGCTCCGTGTTGATCTTCTGCTCGGGGATCTTGCGATAGAAGTCCAGCAGGGACCTCTCCTTCACGTCCGTCCCGATGCGGCTCTCCAGCTGCTCGCGGATGGTCTGGTACCCCAGCTCCTGGTTGCAGATCGTCACGCGAAGCCGGTTCTCCGTCCCGATGGAAGCTCCCTTGCTTCCGATCTGGTAGGTCAGGGAGAGGAGGTCCCCTTCTGATTCCATGTGACGGCGCACGTCGGCCCGGATGCCCTCATCCGTCATGAGCGTGGTGCCCGGGGTGCGGCCCCGCATGAGCCGGCGCGCCACCTGTTCGTAGTGGCTCACCTCGGTGTAGCCGAGAAGCTCGATGATCATGAGGGAGAGGTACTCCGAAATGATGGCCTTCTCCACGTAGCCGCCCAGCACGCCGCGCAGCTCTCCGATCAGCTCGGAGTACTCCGGCTGTCCGCGGGATTTCGCCAGCACGCAGAGAAGCAGCTTGGAGGCGTTGAGGATGAAGCCGTCACTGAGGTAGGCGCGCAGTGTCCGCTCCTCCCCGCTGAAAGAGGCGTTCGCCGCCCACGCGCGCAGGATCGGCTCCTGGATCTCCATGGACACTGTCGGGATCTCAGGAGCAATGGCGGCGAGAAGGCTCGTGACCTGCGTGTTGTTGTACGGGGTGTTCATGTCGATCAGGCGGGTGGGGTTCTGGCGGTTCCACCGCTTGATCAGGGAGGAGGCCATCATCATCCGCAGCGTCTCGTTCTCGAACTTCTTGAAGAGGATCCGGTGGACGATGAGCTTCGTGAGGTCCACGATCTCCGCCCTCTTGGAGGAGAACTCCGAGCGGGCCAGCTCCACCGCCGCGATGTAGTCGATGTTGATCATCTTCTGCAGAGACGAGGCCGCCATCGTGGTGACGGCGATCCCGTACTCCAGGCGGCTGTCCGCCATGCGCAGCTGCTTGAGCTCCCGCCGGTTCTTGCGGAACCACTCCACGCCGGTCGGCGTCAGCGTGATCTTGAGGGGGAGATCGATGACGGGGGACCGTGCCCGGCCTCTCACCGCGTGCGCTCCTTCTCCGCCGTCAATTGTCCGACAGCGAGATCCCGTGCCGCCGGTGGGGGAAGTGCTTGGCCGCGGCGACGCAGTTCTTCTTCCCGTTGAAGACCAGGCCGGCGTCCCAGTACTCCACGGCGGCGAACAGCGCGTTGCCGCTGTCCTGCTCGTCGCTCTCCGGCGTGATGAAGGACACGTAGTTCGCCATTTCCTCGAAGTCCTGCCGCTGGAAGCACTCCGTGCGCCGGCGGTTGAAGTCGTTCCATTCCTCCAGGCGCGCGAAGCCCTCCCCCTCGTCCTGCACGATGACGTGGGCGCTGGTTTCGTCGAAGGCGAACCACACGTGAACGCTCTTGGAGGGGTCCTTCTTGTTGCCGTGCTTCACCGCGTTCTTGATCAGCTCGCTGATCTGCTGCTCCAGGAGGTTGATCTCCTTGATTTCCGGCGGCGCCTTCTGGAGGACAAGGAGCGTGAAGTAGCGGATCTGGCGGAAGTCGCTGGGGAACTTCTTGTAGAACATCCCCGTGCGGTCGAACAAGCTGCTCTTCTCGGCGACCGAGATGTGTCTGACGCTCGTCATGCGCTCCTCTCCGCTGTCTTCTCCTTGAGCTGCTGCAGGGCCGTGCCGAGGTCCTGGACGATGGGAAAGTATTCCATGAGCTTCGTCAGTTCGATGACCTTGCGAACGGAGCCCTTGACCCCCGCGATGCGCAGGGGAAGGCCGCGCTTCTTCAGCTCGGAGTGCACGTAGAGAAGAGACCCGATGCCGCTGGAGTCCATGTAGGGGACCTGGTCGAGGTTGAGGACGTAGCTCTTGACCCCGCCGTCGATCATCTTTTTCACGAGGTCCTTGAGCCGGAACGCGTTGTAGAGGTCCATCTCTCCGATCACGTCGATGACGTAGATCGTCCCGGCTTTCCTCAGCTTCAGCTCCATGGATGGATTCACCTGGCTCATCCTCCTCAGTCCACGTGCAGGGCGAGAAGGGTCTGGTCGTCGTGCTGCCGGGCCGACCCCACGTGCCGGGCCACGTCCTCTCGGATGGCCTGCACGAGCTTTCCCGCTCCCCCGTCCGCTCCCCGCTCGATCACGCCCTTGAGGCGCGCCAGCGAGTACTGCCGCCCCTCCGTGTTCATCGCCTCCACAACGCCGTCCGTGCAGAGCACCAGGCAGTCCCCCGGCTCCACGGTGAAGCGTTTCTGCTCGTAGCCGGCGCTTCTCTCCACGCCGATAGGCAGGCCTTCCGCGTCCAGCTTGTGGAGCGTGCCGGTGCGCCGGCGGAAGACCAGGAGGGGCAGATGGGCTGCGTTCGCGTACTGCACCTCGCGGCGGGCCTGATCATAGACGAGGATGCCGATGGTGGCAAAGTGATCGATGTCGATGCGCCCGGTGATGCCCTGGTTGATTCCGGTGAGCATGGCCGCGGCGTCCCGGCCCGGCCCCACGAACAGGTGCACGATGGAACGGATCATCACCATGACCATGGCAGCCGGGATTCCTTTGCCGGCAACGTCACAGATCACGAGGGCCACCCGGTTGCCGTCCAGCGGGAGAACGTCGTAGTAGTCCCCGCTCACCCCGCGCGCCGGCAGGCTGTGCACGGCGAGCGAGGCGTGGGGGAGGCGCGGCAGCTGGGCGGGAAGGAGCCTCTGCTGGATCTGGGCGGCGATGTCGATCTCCCGCTCCATCTGGCGCTTTTCCAGCACCTCCAGGTACGTGTAGAGGTTGTCGATAGTGATGGACGCGTAATCCGCGAATGTCTTCAGGTGCTGGAAGTCCAGGTCCGTGAAGTGCTGGTGCTCGGCCCGTTTCAGAGCGGAGATCACCCCAAGGATCCGGTCTCCCACGACAAGGGGAATGGCGATCAGGGAGGACACGAACAGGATGTCGTCCCGGCTGTTCTCCGCCATCCGCGGGTCGTCGCCGCAGTCGCGGATCATGATGGCCGTCCCGGCGGATACCGCCTCCCCGAGAACGGTCTTTCCGATGGGGATCGGCGTCTCGAGGAAGGAGCGCTTCAGGCTCGTCGTCCTGACCTTCGCGATCTCGGGGACCGGCAGGAGGGGCGGGTAGATGCCGAAGGTGGCGCGCACCCGCAGCACGTCCTGGTATTCGTCCACCATGAGGATGGCCCCGGCGTCAGCGCCGATGTTGCGCACCGCGGAGCTGATGATGATCTCCATGACCCGCGGCAGGTCGATCCGCGCCGTGATGGCGCTGCCGAGGTTCTCCATGAACTCGTAGGTGGACTCGAGGTTCGAGGAGTAGAAGCGGATGGACTCCCCTTCTGCTTCGCGGACCTGCCGGTCCACCGCAAGGAGGATCGAGCCGAAGGCCAGGTACGTCAACGGCAGGACCACCCAGTGGAGGAGCGGCTCGCCGTAGCCGTACAGAAGGGAAATGACGTGCGACACGAAGAGAGCCGAGATGAGGGGGAACCTCGTGCGCGCGATCAGGGACGCGTTTTCAGCCGTGTACGGCGACACAAGTCCCATGACGATGGCGAGGTACACGACGTCCGCAAGGAGCACGAGCCCGACGACGAATGCCGTCACCGGGACGAGCGGGACCACGCTCATGACCACGGAGAAGATGACAAAGGCGCCGTTCAGGGCGAAGAAGATGCCGTCCGACGGCCATCTCCGGGTGGCGACCCGCACCCAGACGAGCAGAAGGGACAGGACCGCGACGTCAGACAGCGGGACCAGGAGCGGGTGGGGGAAGACGCTGAACGCCACGTCCCGCACGGCAAGGAGCGCAAAAAGGATCCCGAGGGGAGCCAGGGACGTCTGCCTCCACTGGCGCCGGCGGGCCAGCAGAAATGCCAGCAGGGCGAGGGAGACGAAGAGCTTGGCCCAGAGCAGGGAGAGGCTCATGGGCTGGACTGCCGATCCGTCGGCTCCTTGCCCGGCTCCCGGTGCTCGAGCTCCCGCAGCACCGTCCCGAGGTTGGCGACCATGCGGTTGAACGATCGGGCCAGGACGCCGACCTCGTCCATGCGGCGGATGGGGATCTCCTCCATCTCCACGAGACCCTTGCTGGCCTTGTCCATCATGACCGTGAGCTCCTCGATGGGCCGGGTCACCTGGTTGCCGAGGAGGATCCCGATGCCGACGGAGGCCACGACGAACGCCGCGAGAATGATGATGAGGAGTTTCCCGCTCTCCTGCACCGGCCGCTCGATCTCGATGGCCGGAACCACGACCCCTAGGCTCGAGCTGACGGCGGGGATGGGAGCGTAGGCGAGGTAGCTCATGGCTCGGTCAGAGGCCCGGTAGCGCGCAATGCCAGACTCGCCGGCGGTCATCCGTTTGACGATGGCGTTGAACGCCGTGTTGGGCGTCTCCAGGAGGCTGTCCGTTCGGTAGGTCTTGTCCCAGGCCGTTCCCTTCTCGTCCATTCCGCGCCGTACGATCACCTTGCCCTGGGAGTCGATCATGAACGGCTCGTTGGAGTACCCGATGTCCAGGGTGAGAATGTCCTTCTGGATGGTCTCCAGGAGCACGTCGAATCCCACGACGCCGAGGAAAGCGCCGGAGGCGTCCTTGACCGGGACCGCCGCTGTCACGGTGAGCTTCTTCGTGTTTGCGTCCACGTAGAGGTTGGTCCACACCGGCTTGCCCGCCTCGTGGGCCATCTTGTACCAGGGCCGGGCCCGGGGATCGAATCCCTTGATGGCCTCGATCACGTCCACGACCTTCTCATTGTCGAAGACCGTGATCCCGCTCTCCGTGCCGAAGTAGCCCAGGGTGAGATAGGAGTTGCTCGACACGAGCGCTTCCAGGGTCTGTCCGATGAGGCGAAGCCGGAGCGTGTCGCCGGAGAGCCGTTTGTCGAGGTCCGGACTTCCGTAGCCCGATCCGGTCCACGGCATGAGCAGGCGCCGCGGGGCCGCCGAGACGGGGAGGGGCGACGCCCAGGCCAGGGAGGCGTAGCGCGCCGCGGCCTGGGCTTCCTGCTGGACCCGGTTGAAGATGTGGTCATACGCGGTGGTTTTTTCCCTGAGGATGCGCTCGAGGTTGCTTCCTGCCTGGGCGCTCAGGGAGTCCCTGTTCTGGAACAGGGCCACCGCTCCCACCACGAGGATGGATACGAGGGGAAGGAGGACGAGGGTGAGCGTGATCCGTGTCTTGATCGAGACGCTTCGCGCCGCCATGGCGTTCCTCCTTCCGAATAACCGGGGACTCAGACGTTGTCAATGGGAATCAGAAGCATCCTTGATTGTAGTGGATTGAGTGAACAGACGTCAATGTTCTTTTTGGAGCTTTTTGAATAGTCCCCGGGGCTGTGCCATAATTGTGATCTTGTGGAAAGTTTCAGCAATAATATATTGACATTTTCTTCACGAGATGCTACTCATTATATAGCGCTTTTATTCACGATATCTTCAGGGCTGGAGAGTGATCATGGAAGCAACCAAACAAAGCAGGAGCATTGACGAGGTCATCGAAAAGTATCCCCCTCAGAGAGAGCATCTCATTTCGATCCTTCAAGAGGTGCAGGGCGAGTACGGATATCTCTCCCGGGAAAGCATCGACCGGATCTCGGGATACCTGGGGCTGCCGCCCTCCAAAATCTTCGGCGTGGCAACCTTCTACAACCAGTTCCGCCTCAACGCTCCGGGCAGGATCCAGGTCGCGGTCTGCCGCGGCACGGCGTGCCACGTCAAGGGATCGCTCAGCCTGTTGGACACGCTGAAGACGCTCCTGGAGATCGAAGAAGGGCAGACGACCAAAGACGGCCTGTTCTCCCTGGACACGGTGGCCTGCCTCGGCTGCTGCTCGATCGCCCCTGCCCTCATGGCCAACGGGAAGTTCTTCGGCAGGCTGGACAAGAAGAAGGTGGAAGCGCTCGTGGAGCAGTTCCGCGCCGCGGGGAGGGTCGAGGAATGAGCAGGGTGTTCATCGGAATGGGAACATGCGGCCTGGCCACCGGGGCGGGCCAGGTGAAGACGGCCGTGGAAAAGTGGGCGGCGGCCCGCGGGGTTGCCCTGGAGATCACATCGACCGGGTGCATCGGGTACTGCAAGGCCGAGCCCATCATGGACGTCGTCACCGACTCCGGCCACCGCATCTCCTACAGCAACGTCACTCCCGATGTGGCCGGGTTCATCCTTGACGAGGTGTTCGTCCGGAAGAACTACAAGCTGGATGGCCTCCTGGGCCAGTTCAGGAACGGGAAGGAACCGCTGCCCGGCATTCCGATGCTGGACGAACATCCCTACTTCAAGAAGCAGGTGAAGTACGTGCTCCGCAACTGCGGCGTCATCGACCCTGAATCCATCGAGGACTACCGCCGCCACGGCGGGTTCCAGGGGCTCACGCGCGCCCTGGGGATGAGCCGTGAGGAAGTGGTACAGGAAGTGACCCGATCCGGCCTGCGCGGACGGGGAGGAAGCGGGTTCCCTGCCGGCAAGAAGTGGGAGCTCGCGCTGCGGGAGAAGAACGAAAAGAAGTACGTGATCTGCAACGCCGACGAGG
>DATKLM010000059.1:0-22248 GCA_035542415.1 Spirochaetia bacterium | reverse complement strand
AGCTCAAGGGAAACTCCCACTTCGATTCGAGCTTCCTTATGTCCGACCAGAAAGAGGCGTGGATCCTGGAGACCGCGGGCAGGGCGTGGGCTGTCAGGCGCGTGGACGGCACCGGGTCCATCTCCAACATGCTCAGCATTGGTCGTGACTGGGAACGCTGCTCGCTCTCTGAGAAGAAAGGCTCCCTGGACTGGGCGGCTTCGCAGGGCCTTCCCGAGGTTCCTCCCGCTCTCGGCGCTCCTGACAGATGCCGCGCCACGGGAGAGGCGCTGATGAAAGCCCGGGGCCGGATCGCGGCGCGCACGATCTTCGACCTGATGCGCCAGCACGGGGCAGGCTATCACCCGGCAACGGCTCCGGTGCACTCCGGCGTCTGCGTTCACGCCGGCCCGCAGAAAGACCGCTGGTGGCAGGCTGACGGCGTGATGGCGGCGGACGTGCGGGGGGACGACATCCTGGTGTGGATCACCGGCACGTCGGGGAACTGCGTGTCCATCTTCAAGCCGATTTTTCCCGGCCTCGACCTTCCCGATCTCGGACCGGCCCCCACGGAACGGTTCGATCCCGCCTCCCTGTGGTGGAAGCACGAGCTTCTGCACCGCCGCGCCATGGCGGAGTTCAACAGCGCTGTTCCCGAGATCCGCCGGGACTTCGACCTCCTTGAAGATGCGTTCCTGTCAGAATCCACATCGGCGCGGCGAGGCAGTCCGGATGAAAAGCGGGAGTTCGTGGACTCGTGCTTCCAGCGCGCCATGGCCGCAACGGAAGCCTGGATCACCAAGCTTCGGGCCCGACCGGAGCTTTCTTTCGCTGATCCGGCGTACCGCGCCATGTGGGCAAAGGTGAACGCGGCGGCCGGGTTGACGGGGCTGCCCGCGTAGAAAGAAATTCCTGCCAAGGAGCGTGACATGCCGGTACGAGTGTCGCGGGAGAACGTCTTCTTTTCCTTCACGCCGGGCCGCGCGCCGGCAGCGCGTGTGCGCCAGGGTGAAGAGGTGGTTCTGGAAACGCATGACTGCTTCCAGGGCCAGCTCAGGACGGAGAAAGACCTGATCAGCTCCCTGGACTGGAGCCACGTGAACCCGGCAACGGGCCCCGTGTACATCGAAGGAGCGAAGCCCGGCGATATCCTGCGGGTGGACCTCCTGGAGCTGACGCTGGAGCCGCAGTCCGTCATGGTGACGCTGCCGGGAGAAGGCGCGCTGGGAGACGTGATCACGACGATGGAAACCGCCGTCCTGAAACGGGAGGGCAACGACCTCCTTTTCCGCGGCGTGCGGATTCCGCGCCGGCCCATGATCGGCGTCATTGGCGTGGCCCCGGCCCAGGGGGAGGTTCCGAACGGGACGCCCGGCTCCCATGGCGGCAACATGGACTGCACGCTCATCCGGCAGGGCGCCCGGTTGTACTTCACCGTCGGCGTGGACGGCGCGCTCTTCGGCGCCGGGGACCTGCACGCCGCAATGGGAGACGGTGAGATCGTCGTCTGCGGCGCGGAGACCGCCGGCTCGGTGCGCTTCACCGCACGCGTCGTGCCGCTGCCGGGGCTTCCGACGCCGTTCGTGGAGAACGACGATATTGTGGCCGTCATCGCCGCGGCAAGAACCGCGGACGAAGCGGCCGCTGACGCGACGCACCGCATGGCGCGCTTCCTCACCGACCAGGCAGGATTCCCCCTGAACGAGGCCGGTATGCTGATGAGCCTCGTCGGAGAGCTGAAGTTCTGCCAGATCGTCGACCCGCTGAAGACGGTGAGGTTCGAGTTCCCGAAGAGCGTTCTCTCCGCCCACGGGTTCTCTCTCCCGAACTAGAGCGGCGCTCGCCGGCCTGGTGTACAGGCTCGTGTTCGCTGCAGCCGGCAACGCGAAGCGCGGGAAGAAGTAACCGAAGCGCAGTTCATTTGCGACCGCCGCCCCGGGCCGCTGCCCCGGGGCGGCCGGTTTTTCGCGCTGGGCTGGTCCTCCAAATTGCCGCGCGCGGGGTTCCCGGCTATACTGTGCGGGCAGGTCGCGCGGGATGGAGACGAACGTTTCCTTCAGCCTGAGATACAAGCTGCTCCTGTACTCGATCACGCTGATCCTCCTGCCGGTTCTCCTCATCGGCTCCCTGGCCCACTTCGAGTCGGTGAGCTCGGTCCGCCAGAACATCATCCGCTCCCGGCTGGAGTCCATGCAGCTCGCCGCCGCCACAATGGACTACATCTTCCGTGACGTGCAGGCGGTCTCTCTCTTCTTTCTTCAAGACGACAACCTCCGCAGACTCCTTGCCTCTCCCCGCACGGCTGAAACCAGGCCGCTGCGCTTCCGCGAGCTGACCCAGATCAACCAGTACATCTGGTTCCTCCTGGGCTCGAAAAACTACATCGACTCCGTGTACATCCGCGGATTCAACGGCGTCGTGCTCGATCCCGATACCACGAACTACGAGATCACCCGGACAATGGAGGAGGAGGTCCGCGCGTGGAAGGGCCGCTACGTGTGGTACTCCGACCAGGTCGTCTCGAAGTACCGGCGCACCGCCATCCCGGTGTTCTCCAATATCCGGCTGATGAACGACATCGACGACATCACGCGGCCCCTGGGATTCCTCGTCATCAACGTCAGCGAGTCGATGATCAGCAGGATCTACGAGGACAAGGGAGTGACGCCCGGCGCCCGGTTCTACCTCATCGATTCCTCCGGCACCATCCGCAGCGCGGCTGACAAGGGCCTCCTCGGACGGCCGCTCGCCTCGATCTACGGCCGCGTCAGCGTGCCTGGCGGGATTGCGCGGTCCGCATCGGTGGACTTCGACGCGCCGGCGTCCGCCGCGACGCACCTCTTCCACGACCGCCGCTTCGTCTACCTCCAGTGGCCGCTGGAATCCACGGGGCTCGCCCTGGTCAGCGTCGTTCCGCGCGGGGAGCTCACCGGCTCCCTCTCCGGATTCGAAGCGGTCATTCTCCTGGGGATCTGCCTCAGCCTCCTCCTCTCGGGACTTTTCGCGGTGATCTTCTCTCGGAGGACACTGGCCAACATCCGCCGCCTGTCGGACGCGGTTCGGGCCATCGGGAAGGGCAACTTTTCCGTGGAGCTCGATCTCAGGGGCAACGACGAGATCGCGCTCCTGGGAACGAGCGTGGGGAGCATGTCCCGGACCATCGCCGGCCTGATCAAGGAGAACTACGAGATCGGGATCAAGGAGAAGGAGGCCGAGCTGATGGCCCTGGAGGCGCAGATCTCGCCGCACTTCCTCTACAACGTGCTGGACACCATCTACTGGAAATGCCGGCTGGAAAAGGCCTATACCTCGGCCGAGCTGTTGAAGGCGCTTTCCGACCTGTTCCGGCTCAACCTCAACCGGGGAGAGCGGTTTATCGCGCTGCGACGCGAGCTGGAGTATCTCCGGAGCTACCTCCTCATCCAGAAGGAGAAGTACGCGGACCGCATTGAGATCGGTTTCGAGGTGGATGGAGGCATCAGCGAGAAGCCCGTCCTGAAACAGGTCCTCCAGCCCATCGTGGAGAACGCCATCATCCACGGCTTTGCGGGCGGAGAGCGCCGCGGGCACGTGCTCGTAAGAGCATTTCCCGACGGCACGGACATCGTCCTGGAGGTGAGCGACGACGGCCGGGGGATCGACCCGGCAAAGATCGATGAATACCTGCGCCGCGGCCCGTCCAACGGCAGCATCGGCCTGAAGAACGTGGACGAGCGCCTGCGGCTGAACTTCGGGGATGCGTACCGCATCCGCATCGAAGCAAACCCGGGCGGTGGAACGCGCGTGCTGATCCGCCAGCCCCTGGACGGGAAGGCGTAATGCTCAGGCTCCTCATTGTCGACGACGAGCCCACCATCCGGCGCGGGATCCGGGAATCCATCGATTGGGAAAGCCGCGGCGTTCGGGTCGTCGGGGAGGCCGGAAACGGACAGGAAGCCCGGGAGCAGGTGCGCGCCCTCGCTCCGGATGTCGCCCTGGTGGACATCGTCATGCCGCGCGGGGACGGGCTTGCGTTCTGCGACTGGTGCCGGAAGGAAGCCCCGCTGGTCCGGCTGATCATCGTCAGCGGTCACGACGAGTTCGCTTTCGCCCAGCGCGCCCTGCGCCTCGGGGTGGATGACTTCCTCCTGAAGCCCGTCGGCGCCGAGCAGCTTGCCGGGGCGGTAGAGAAGGTCGGGCGGACCCTGATCAAGATGGATTTCTCCGATATCAAGGACCGCCTTTTGCGGACCCTCGGAGCCTCCTCCGAGGCAATCAACGGCACCTCCCGGCGCATCCTGGCCCGCGTACTGGATTTCATTGAGAGCCGCTACCTTTCGGAGCTGGACCTGGCCTCTGCCGCGCGGGAAGCGGGGGTGACGCCGAACCACCTGTGCAAGGTCATCCGCGCGTGCTTCGACACGACGTTCCACGACGTGGCCAGCCGCTACCGGGTTGAGGTGGCCAAGACGTGGCTTCGAAGCGGAACGCACAAGGTCTACGACGTCGCGGACAAGGCCGGCTTCTCGGACTACCACCACTTCGCGAAGGTCTTCAAGAAGATCACGGGACAGACCCCGGGAGAGTACCGGGACGGGTCGGACAGGGGCCCGGTGATAATCCAGAACACTTTTTGATAACCGCGGATACAGACCGCCGGCCCGGCGGATGGTATCGTGACCCATCTCACGCCCGAAAGAGGAGGTTTGCATGGGACAGATACGCCGATGGGTCCTCGTGGCTGCCGTGGTGGTGCTCGCGGCAGGCTTTTCCTTCGCGCAGAGCGACAGCGGGAAAGTCAAGATCAGCTTCATCCACTTCTTCAAGCAGGACGATCCCAACGCGGACGCGAACAACAAGACGTTCTACCAGATGTTCGCCAGGTTCCGCGCCGCAAATCCCGGCGTGGACTTCGACGTGGAGGACATGGTCCACGACACGTACGAGACGAAGATGAAGACGCTGGCCGCGGGAAACGAGATGCCGGACCTGTTCCTCATCAAGGGGAGCTGGATCGACAACTTCATTTCCAACGGCCTCGTGAAGCCGGTCAACGCGATGCTGGACTCCAACCCCGGATGGCGGGACAATTTCAACGCCGGCGCCTTCGACGAGTTCAAGCGCAACGGCAGCGACATCTACGGGATCCCGTTCCAGCTGTTCAGCACGCACCTGGTCCTGTACAACTCCGCCGTCTTCGCGAAGGCCGGAATCAAGACCTTCCCGAAGACGTGGAAGGAGTTCGAGTCAGCCATCGCCGCGCTCAAGGCGAAAGGGTATACGCCGATTTCCCTGGGAAACAAGGCAAAGTGGGTCGCGGAGTCCTGCATCCTCAGCACGCTGGGAGACCGGTTCACCGGGTCTGCGTGGTTCTACTCCGTCCGTGACAGGAAGGGGGCGAAGTTCACGGACCCCGACTTCGTCAAGGCGCTCGATGCATTCCAGGCGCTGGCGAAGACGGGCGCGTTCAACAGCGACCTGAACTCCATCGACGACAACCAGCAGAAGACGCTGTACATCAACGGCAAGTCCGCCATGTTCATGGACGGCGCGTGGTCGATTCCGGTGCTCATCTCCATCGCTCCGCCCGACGTCGTGAAGAGCACGCACCTCGCCGTGCTTCCGTCAGTTCCCGGCGGCAAGGGGGACCCGAACTCCGCTTCCGGCGGGTCCGGATGGGGCTACGCCATCAACGCCAGCGTCACGCCCGAGAAGGAGAAGGCGATCGGGAAGCTGATCGCTGCCCTCACCGGGGCGGAGGCCGCGCGGGCAACCATTGAGAACAACGGCCAGCCCGCCGGGCGCACGGCAAGCTACGACAAGTCCAAGGTGGCTCCGCTGTCGAACGAGTACTTCTCCCTCGTGTCGAAGCTGAAGTTCACGCCGATCTACGACATCCAGCTGAACGCGCCCATCATCGAGGTCATGAATTCCGGTCTCCAAGAGCTCCTGATCGGGGCCGTCAGCCCCCAGCAGCTCGCCGCCCGCATCCAGGCAGAGTACGAGCAGCAGTAGCAGGATATCGGCACGCCCGGCCCTGCCGGGCGTGCTCTGCCACCCGTCATGAGCCAGAGCCTGTTCAAACCGCGCTTCGTCACGCTGTCCGCGCTCCTGGGACCGGCCCTGGTTGTTTTTTTCGTCTTCGTCATCCTTCCGGTGTTCCTCGCGCTCTGGTTCAGCGGCTTCAACTGGTCCGGCGGGCGCTCCATGACCTGGATCGGCGCAGGCAACTACCTGCGGCTGGTCCGCGACGCCCAGTTCTGGAAGACGTTCGGGAACAACATCTTCCTCATCGCGTTCTGCCTCGTGGGCCAGATCGGGCTCGGCTTCCTCGTTGCCATGCTGATGTCGGGCCGCGCGCTCAAGCTCAAGGAGTTCCACCGGACGGTGATCTTCTTCCCCGTGGTGATCTCCGCGGTGGTCATCGGCTTCATGTGGACCATGATCTACAACAAGGACTACGGCCTCCTGAACTACGCCCTGCGCG
Source organism: Spirochaetia bacterium (assembly GCA_035542415.1). Classification (GTDB taxonomy): domain Bacteria; phylum Spirochaetota; class Spirochaetia; order SZUA-6; family Fen-1364; genus Fen-1364. The sequence continues at coordinate 15,803 of DATKLM010000059.1, read as the reverse complement.
GGCTCGGCCTGCGGTCCTGGATCCGGCCGTATCTCGATGATCCGCGGACGGTCATGGTGTACGCGTCCATCCCCGTGGTCTGGCAGTACATCGGGCTGTACATGGTGCTGTTCCTCACCGGCCTGCAGGGAATCGAGCCGGCGATCTTCGAGGTTGCGGAGATCGACGGCGCCTCCGCCCTGCAGCGCGCCGTGCACATCACGCTTCCGCTCCTCCTTGACACGCTGAAGGTCGCCGTCATGCTGTGCATCGCGGGCAACATGAAGATCTTCGACCACATCTTCATCATGACCGGCGGGGGCCCGGGGAAGAGCTCGATGGTGATGGCCATGTATGCGTACAACCAGACCTTCGAGATGTTCAAGCTCGGATACGCGAGCGCGATTTCCGTGGGGATCATGGTCCTCAGTCTCGCGCTGATCCTCGTGAGCCGCGGGCTCCTGAGAGGCAGGGCCCAATGAAGGAGAGCGTGGTGAGGGGGGGGCGGCTGCGGCGGGGCATCGCCGGCTCGGCCATCAACGTCATCGTCATGCTCTTTTCCATTGTATGCCTCTTTCCCGTGGCCTGGATGACGTACTCGTCGCTCAAGACGACCCAGGAGTTCGCGCGCGACATCGTCGCTCTTCCCGCGCAGCCGCAGTTCGTGAATTACGTGTCGGCGTTCCGCGTCGGCGAGATGCAGATTTACTTCCTCAACAGCGTGCTCATTGCGAGCGTATCGGTCCTCGTTCTCCTGGCCGTGTCCTTCCTGGCCGCCTACGCGCTGGCGCGGTTCTCCTTCCGTCTCAACGCGCTCATCTTCGTCCTTTTCATCTCGGGGCTCCTCGTGCCGGTGCACGGTCTCCTGATTCCGGTGTTCATCCTGTTCAAGAACCTCGACCTGCTGGACCGGCGCATCAGCCTGATCCTGCCCTACATCGCCTTCGGGCTGCCGCTGGCGATCTTCCTGTTCGAGTCCTTCATCAAGAGCATCCCGCGGGAGATGGAGGAGGCCTCCTTCATCGACGGCGCGAGCCTTGCCTACACGCTGCGCCGGATCATCTTCCCCATGACCGCCCCGGCGGTGGCCACGGTGACGATCCTGAGCTTTCTCGCCTGCTGGAACGAGTTCCCCTTCGCCCTCGTGCTGCTGAAGACAAAGGCGCTGAAGACGCTTCCCATCGGGCTCACGAACTTCTCCGGCCAGTTCGCCACCGACTACACGAAGCTCATGGCGGCGCTGATGATCACGATCGTCCCGATGATGATCGTCTACTTCCTGTCCTACAAGTCGATCATGAAGGGAATGCTGGCCGGCGCGGTGAAAGGATAGAGGTGACATGAGGCTGGACCTGAACGACGGCTGGGAGGTTCGTTTCGAAGGGATGGAAAAGTCCGCCGCGGACTGGGTTGTGATCGAACGCCGGACCGAGGGATGGATGCCGTGCTCGCTCCCCTGCGATGTGAGGGTCCCTCTCATCGAGGCCGGTATCATCCGCGAGCCGCTCGATGAGATGAACTGCTACGACAGCGAGTGGATCGAGGACCGGTCCTGGTGGTTTCGAAAGCGGCTTTCCATGGACGCCGGTCTCCTGCGGCAGGCCGCTGAGTGCCGCCTGCGCTTCGAGATGCTGGACGTCCATGCCGACATCTTTCTCAACGGCCGGCTCGTCGGCCACCACTCCAGCGCATTCTACCCCTTCGAGATTGACGTGCGGGAGCTCCTCCTTCCCGGCGCCAACGTGCTCGGTGTGCGCCTGACCACCGGCCTGGAACGCGTGAGGGACGAGGACTTTGCCGGGTACAGCACGTGCATCGCAACGGAGGCCCTTGCCGGGCGCGGCACGCGGGGAGACAAGCGGCGGGCCCTCCTGCGGAAGCCGCAATACGTGTTCGGATGGGACTGGGGCCCGCGTGCCGCCACCTGCGCCATTGCGGGAGATGCCAGCCTCACGATGGTGGGCATGCTCCGCGTCGAGTCTCTGCGCGCGGTCACGCGCTCGATAGAGGGAAGCACGGCCCGGCTCGATATCTGCGTGGAAGCGGAGAACACCCATCCGTGGTCCACGGCGGAAGGCAGGGTCAGCGTGGAGGTCAGCGACGGCGGGAAGGTCGTTGCCAAGGCGTCCTCGGATCTCCTCCTGCGGTCCGGCATCAATCATGTCGATTTCGACCTTGCAGTCCCTGAAGCGAAGCTCTGGTGGCCCAACGGTCATGGAGAGCAGGCCCTCTACACGGTTACGGCCGCGGTCCTCTCCGGCGGACCGGCCGGAGAGTACGCGCCTGTGGACACGGCCTTCGCGCGAATCGGCATCCGCACCGTTCAGCTCGACCAGACCCCGGAGTTCGGTGGACGGCGGTTCGCTCTTGTCGTGAACGGGGTGACGGTGCACTGCAAGGGCTCTGACTGGATCCCGGCGGACTCCCTCTATGCCCGCGTGACCGCTGCAAAATACCGGAAACTCGTGGAGGAGGCGAAGACCGCCAATTTCACGATGCTGAGGATCTGGGGAGGCGGCCGCTACGAGAGCGACACGTTCTACGATGCGTGCGACGAGGCGGGAATCCTCATCTGGCACGACTTCATGTTCGCCTGCGCAATCTACCCGGACAACGAGGACTGGTTCCGTGAAGAGGTACGCCGCGAGGCGGAGTACCAGACCCGGCGGCTCCGCAACCATCCCAGTCTCGCGCTGTGGTGCGGCTCCAACGAGAACAGCTGGGGATTCGTGGACTGGTGGAACGGCGGGAAGAACCCCAAGGCGCCGTTCTGGGGCGGCGCCCGATTGTACAACTACATACTTCCCGAGACGGTACGCAAAAACTGCCCGGAGATCCCGTATTGGAACGGCTCCCCGTACGGCGGGGAGCATCCCAACGGGAACGACGCCGGAGACCGCCATCACTGGGTGGAAGCCATGATGAGCCCGAACGTGGAGGACCGGATCGTTCCCGAGGCGTACGACAAGGTTGAGGCCCGGTTCATCACCGAATACGGCTACGTGGGTCCGTGCATCCCGCAGAGCATTGCGCGCTACCACGCCGGAAAGCCGGTGGACAGGACGGGGCCGGTCTACCTTCATCACAGCAACACGTTCGAAAAGGAAACGGTCATCGCCGGGATCAGGAAGCACTATCGCGATCCTGAAGGAATGACCAACGACCAATATTTCCTGTATGCCGCGCTCGTCCAGGGCCTCATGTACGGTTATTCCCTGGAGTCCCTGCGCTCGAGCCCGCGGAACAGCGGAAGCCTCTTCTGGATGTACGCGGACTGCTGGGGCGAGGTCGGCTGGACCATCGTGGATTACTACCTCAAGCGCAAGCCCAGCTGGTACTTCGTGCGCCGGGCGTTCATGACCCACCGGCTCATCCTCCGGGTGCGCAACGGGGATATCGAGGCAACGGGCATCAACGACACTCCGGCGGACTATGCATGCTGGATCGAGTACGGCTCCACACGGCTGGACGGAGCAGGCTCTTCGGTGAAGGAGGCGAAGCTCACGCTGCCAGCCCGTTCTCGCGGCGTGGTGCTGAGTTTCCCCGTCCACCCTGCAGACCCGCGCGAAAGCCTGGAATTCGTCCGTCCGCTGGACGCCGGTGAAGCGCTCCTCCCCGCCATTCTTCGCCAGGTCGAGCACCGTCACCTGCGAATGGTGGACCCCGGGCTCGAGGTGACGGAGACGGCACGCGGGAAGGAGCGGGAGCTCACCGTCCGCGCGAAGGCGTTCGCCCACGCGGTTCATTTCAGCCTGGGGGACGACGGAGAAGCTTCGGATGAGTACTTCGACCTCCTGCCGGGAGAGTCCCGCAGGATCGTCGTGACGGGTCGGACAGGGGCAGGGCCCATCTCGGCGCGGAGCGTGCGGCCCTGAGTTTTTGCGCTCGCAATTCCGGACGGGGCTGGTACAATAGCTGAACAACAGGGAGGAATCCATGGTCCGCTACGGTCAGCTCATCGGCCTGCGTCCGGGCAAACTCGCGGAGTACAGGAAGTACCACGCCAGGGCGTGGCCTGAAGTCCTCGCGAAAATCACGGACTGCAACATCCGCAACTACACGATCTTCCACAAGGACGGCATGCTCTTCGCGTATTTCGAGTACACCGGTACCGACTTCGAGGCAGACATGGCGAAGATGGCCGCGGATCCGAAAACCCAGGAATGGTGGGCCATTATGAAGCCGATGCAGGACCCCGTGAAGACCCGGCGTGAAGGCGAATGGTGGGCGGACATGGAGGAGGTCTTCCACCTGGACTAGACGTCCGGAGGCCACGATGCTGCATGATCCGGGCAGCTACTCACCGCCGCTCCGAATCAGGGAGATCAGCCTCTCTCCCCTCGAGACGGACACGCTGCGCAGACTCGGAGAAGAGGTGGCCGCAATTGCGGCGCTTCCCGTTCAGCGCGAGACCGCGGAGCTGTGGCGCCGATGTAATGACCTCGAGCCTGTCCGACCCCTCGTCTGGATCAACGAGATCCCGTGGCACGAGATGAACGTGGACGACGAGCTCACTCTGCGCTGCATTCACCCCTGGGCAAGGGAGCTCGAGACGCGTCTTCGCAGGACGATGTATCAGTGGCGGCATATGAGGGGCGACATGGTCGTCAGCGACTTCCTCGAGTGTCCCCTCGCCATCCACAGCACCGATTTCGGAATCCTGGAAGACGTGGATGTCGTCAAGACGGACGAGGCGAACGATATCGTGTCCCGCCGCTTCCACGTCCAGATACGGACACCGTCCGACATCGACAAGATCCGCATGCCCGTCGTGACGCACGACGAGCAGACCACCGCCGTGGTCTTCGATGCCATGAGTCGTCTGTTCCGCGATATCATGCCGGTTCGAAAGACGGGACAGACGCACATCTGGTTCACGCCGTGGGACTACCTGATCCGGTGGTGGGGGCTCGAAGAAGCAATGATCGACCTCGTGGAGCGCCCGGAAATGGTGAACGCCGCGGTGGATCGCATGGTGAACGCCTGGATGGCGGAACTGGACCAGTTCGTTTCGCTCAACCTCCTGTCCCTGGACTGCAACAACACGAGAGTCGGCTCCGGAGGGTTCGGGTATACGAAAGAGCTGCCCGGAGAGCCCTTCGATCCCGGACGCGTGCAGCCGCACAACATGTGGGGGTGCTCAAACGCGCAGATCTTCGCGGAGGTCTCCCCGGAGATGCACTGGGAGTTCGCCCTCCGTCACGACCTTCCCTGGCTGTCCCGGTGGAAGCTCACCTACTACGGGTGCTGCGAGCCGCTCGACCGGAAGGTCAGCCTCCTGAAGAGGATTCCGAACCTGAGAAAGATCTCCGTCAGTCCCTGGAACAACTTCGAAAGGATCGCCCGGGAAATCGGTGAGGCGTTTGTTTTCAGCTTCAAGCCGAGCCCGGCCATTTTCGTCGAAGACGCGTGGAACCCGGAAAAGGCCCGAACATATCTGGAGAACGTCCTGACGATGGCCCGCGGCTGCCGCGTCGAGATCATCATGAAAGACGTCTCCACGGTCCGCTACAAGCCGCGTACCATCTGGGACTGGGCGAGCATCGCCATGAAGGTCGCCGAGGACGCGGCCTGAAGTTTTCTCCTGAACCTCAAAAACTTGACGCCGCGCCGGCCGCGTGGTAGCATGAGATATCCTGCGGCATTGTCACGATGCCGCCGCGGCCCGATCACCTTCAGAGCAGCAGTCTATGAACGATGAGGGCGGCTTTCCGCCCCGGAAAAAACAGTCGTCCCAGCTGAGGCGCTTCCGCGACCAGCTCCTCGTGCTCTGGAACCTGAGCGAGACGGAGATCCCGCCCCGGCCGGATGATCCGGACAAGTTCCCCGAAACCGACGAGAGGCACTGGTACGACCTTGAGCATGCGGGCTGGCACGTGGTGAAGCAGAACATCCCGCAGTCTCCCGGCGGCGGGCCGGTCGGCAAACGGGTCTTCTGCCTCCTTCCTGCCACAAACATGTACCAGCGCTGCTACCACGCCGGCGCGCGGGAAGCCGCCCAGGCCGCCGGGGTGGACCTGACGACGCGTTTTGCCGGGGAGAACGGAGAATCTCAGGAAGAGCAGCTGCGATGGGCGCTTGCCGCCCGGCCCGACCTCATCATCCTGAACCCTGAAAACGCACAGCAGAGCGTTTCCTGGTTCCGCTCGATCAACGAGACCGGAATCCCGGTGATTGCGACCAACTTCCGCCCCCTTCCGGCGAGCTTCGCGTACATCGTCGCCTGGACCGGCCCGGACGACTGGGGGCAGGCCCGGATGCTCGCGCGGTCCTTCGCGGATCTTCTGGGCTGCGCCGGCGGATACAGTATCTTCCGCCACGTGCGGGGATCGTCCTGCTGGTACGCGCGGACGTACGGAGTGCTCACCGAGCTTCGCAAGGCCGCGCCGGCCATGACGTGCCTTTCCTTCGAGGAATCCAACCTGGACGAGGAGGTTTCCTATCAGGCGGCGCGGAGGCTCCTGCTGAAGCAGGGCCGGCGCCTCCGGGGGATCGTCAGCTCGGACGACAACGAGACTCTGAAGGGCATCAACCGGGCCGTTTCCGAGCTGGGACGGGAGGACATCATCCGCGTGGCCTTCGGAACGACCTCCGTCGGCCTTGCATTCCTCCAGGAGGGGAAGGCGCATGCCCTGGCCTGGCAGTCCCCGGCCGTGGACGGGGCGCTGGCCATGCGCGTGGCCGTGGACTGGTTCTCCGGGCTGCAGGTGCAGCCGCTGCGCTACCTGCCCAAGCACATCGTGACGGCGCGGGACGTGTCGGACTTCGTCGAACCGCACTTTTCCATTGCGAGCGTGGATATCGACCGTCTGTACCGCGCCATCGAGAACTGCCAGGAAAGCACCGTCTACCGCTTCTTCGACGACATCTACGTCACGTTCGTCAACGCGCACATCATCAAGGAGGAGGAGTTCCGGGGGTTCTCCATCGAGCTCCTCTCCAGCCTCCTGTCCATCATCAGGGCGAACGGGCTGTGCGAGCAGGACATCATCGGCAGCTACGAGGACCTGTACAAGAAGCTTTTCATGCAGCGCAGCCTGGAGAAGACCCTGGAGTGGATGTGCGATCTGAGCCTGAGCATCATCGGCCGCATCGCCGCCAACCGCAGGAAACAGACCCTGATCCAGAGGGTCATCGAGAGCATCGAAGGTGACCAGATGAAAGCGGTATCTCTCAAGGTGCTCGCCGGCCGTTTTGACATCTCGAGGATCTACCTCGGGCAGTTGTTCAGGAAGGAGACCGGCAAGAGCTTCACGAACTACATCAACGAACGGCGGGTGGAGAGCGCGAAGAAGCTCCTGCGCTCCACCTCCCTGAAGGCGAGCGAAATTGCCGCCCTCGTGGGATACTCCAGCGCCAACTACTTCTACCGGGTGTTCAAGAAATACGCGGGCGTCTACCCCTCCGAATATATCGAACCGTTCCGCAGAAACGCCGTCACGTGAACCCGCGGCCGCGGCGGCGCGCCGGGGACGCCCGCCGTGCAGACTTTTGTGAACACAAATGCAAGATAATTTGCGTTGTGCCCGGTTTCCGGGGAATGGTATCGTGCCGTCATGGAGGTGGGAACAATGAAGAGAAGTTTCCTTGTTCTGCTCGCGGTGGTGCTGCTCATCTGCGTCCCGCTCGCCACGGCCACGGCCCAGGCGAAGCAGCTGCGGATCGGCTACATTACCCGCCTGTCAGTTCCCTGGTGGATCGTGTGCGAAAAGGGGTTCACGGACGCGGCCGCGAAGTTCGGCTTCAAGCCCGTGATCTACCACCCGCCCCAGCTGACCGTGGAGGACCAGGTACGGGTCCTGGAGAGCTGGGTCGCCGCCGGCATCGACGGGGTCCTCATCGGCCCGAACGACCCGGCCGCGCCGATCAACGCGATCAATGAGGCCATCGACGCCGGTGTGCCCGTGATCACCGGCTACGGGGTCGACTCGCCGGACAGCAAGAGGCTCCTGTTCGAGGGCTATGACGGCGGGACGCTCGGCATCGACTTCGCCAAGGGGCTGGTTGCCACGCTGAAGCTCAACGGGGTGACGTCGGGGAAGATCTCCTACCATACCGGCGGCATGCAGTCCACGGAGGACGTGTCGAGCTTCGAAGCGTTCAAGAAGGTCGTGGAAGACGCCGGCTACACGGTCGTGGAGCCGGTGCTCGACGGGGGAGATCCGGCAAAGGCGCTGGCCAGCGCGGCGGAGACCATTTCCCTCTACCCGGACCTCGTCGGCATGATCGGCTTCTACGACTACACCGGCCCGGCCCTGGGCAAGGCAGTCACGGACGCGGGAAAGATCGGGAAGATCGTTGTCATCGCGGGCCTCATCGGCCAGGTCGTTCCGTTCATGAGGTCGGGCGCCGTCTCCGGCGTCATCGACTACGTGCAGTACGACGGCAGCTACCGCGCGGCTGAGATGCTGTACAAACTGGCAAAGGCGGGCAAGGCGAACTGGACCAAGGTGCTCCAGGGCTACAAGAAGGACTACCCGCAGAACAAGCTGGAGCTGCAGGGATTCGGGTGGGTCACCGCCACCAAGACGAGCCTGAAGCCGTGGCCGGAGATCGGCTGGATCAAGACGCTGGACGACCACATGAAACAGTACCCGAAGGTGTGGGCAATCCTGAAATAACGTCACGGGAAACAGCGGCGCTCCGGGGAGCCGGAGCGCCGCTCTTCGTCACGAGGCTTTCATGAGAGAGATCATACGCACCGAGGGGATCGTCAAGCGCTACGAGAACTACTACGCGCTCAACGGGGTGGATTTCGCGGCGCATGAGAAAGAGATCGTCGGCCTGGTCGGCGACAACGGCGCCGGCAAAACCACCCTGATGAACATCATGGTAGGTCTCTTCCCGCCGGACAAGGGAAAAATCTTCCTGGAAGGGAAAGAGGTATCCTTCACCTCTCCCGCGGACGCCCGCTCCCACGGGGTGGAGATCGTCTACCAGTTCGGGAACCTCGTGGAGGGCTTGAGCATCTACAAGAACTTCTTCCTCGGGCGCGAAGTCCGCCGGAGGATCGGCCCGGTGCAGGTCCTGGACCGCAGGAAGATGCGCGAGGTCGCGCGGGATATTCTCCTGGAAATCGGCATCGACCAGAATCCTGAAAAGAAGATCGAGGCGCTCTCCGGCGGCCAGATGCAGGCGGTGGCCATCGGCCGCGCGTTCCACTTCGGGAAGAAGGTGCTGCTGCTGGACGAGCCTACGCGGAATCTGTCCATCAAGGAGGTGGACCGGTCCCTCCGGAGGATCGAGCTCATCCGGGAACGGACCGACATGTGCCTCGTGTTCGTCACGCACAACATCAGCCACGTGTTCAACATCGCGGACAGGATCGTTCTCCTGGACCGCGGGGAGAAGGTGTTCGACAAGAAGACCACGGACACGACGATCGGCGAGGTCTCCGATCTCATCGCCAAGGAAACCGTCCAGGCGCATTCAAGGGGATGACGATGCACACGGTATGGGACGCAGTCAAACGGACTCTCGCCATCACAGAGGTGAACAGGACCATCCTCCTGCTTCTCATCACCCTCGTGATCTACCTGGTGAACCCCTTCTTCTACACGAAGCCGAACCTGAAGCTGATCATGGTCTGGGGGTCGATCTTCTCCCTCATGGTTCTCGGCCAGATGCTGTACCTCATTCCCGGAGGCATGGATCTCGCGTTCGGCGGCGTCATCTGCATCGTCAACATCCTGGCGGCCATCCTGATCAAGAACTTCCACGTCAACACGTACCTTGCCGTGATCATGGTCCTCGCGCTGGGGGCCCTCATCGGCCTTGCAACCGGGCTGTTCGCCAACTACTTCTCGCCGCCGTTCCGCTACATCCTGCCGGTGTTCATCTTCACGCTGATGCTGAGCTTTGTGCTCACCGGCTTCGGGCGTATCATCACGCAGGCCTTCCCGGTCTACGGCCTCGGCGCCGCGTATTCGCAGATCTCGCGGACAATGATCGGTCCGATCCCCATCGTCTTCATCTACCTCATCGTCGTCTTCGCCATCTTCCTGTTCTTCTTCTACCTGCGGCCTTTCGGCTGGAGGCTGTACGCCGTCGGGCTGGACGACGTGGTGGCGAAGAAGGCGGGAGTGCTCGTTCCCCGTGTGCGGCTTATCGCGTGCGCCGTCGGCTCCCTGATCCAGGCTTTTTCCGCCATTCTCATTGGAAGCTACCTCGACGTTGGATCCGTCCAGATCGGCCCCGCGTACCTTCTGAACATCATCGCCGGTGCGTTTATCGGGGGAATCAGCCTGGCCGGCGGCGAAGGCTCTCCTTTCGGTGCGATCCTGGGCGGCTTCACCGTATACCTCATCGAGAACATCATCGTGATCCTGAACGTGTCCGCGTTCTGGAAGGAAGTCGTCATCGGCCTGTTCCTGATCTTCTTCGTCGTGTTCGAGTTCTACCGCCGGCGAAGGGCGGCAAGCGTGCTCTTGTGAGGAATGGCATGCAGCGATCGGCGAAATGTCTTTCGAAGCTCGCGCGGATGGACGCCGCGCTCCACCACCGGGAGGCGGACCGGGTCCCGGTGAGCGACTTTTTCTGGGGAAGTTTCCTCGAACGATGGCGGAAGGAGCTGGGCCTGCCGGCCGGCACCGACATCTACTCCTACTACGACCTGGACTGGCAGGTCACGATGCCCAACATGGACCCCCACATCCATGCCTTCGAGATCCTCCGGGAGGACGCGGAGGAGGTCGTGGTTCGCACCGGCTACGAGGCCGTCATCCGCAAGAAGTTCTCCACCCCCATGCCGGACTACCTCTCCTTCGAGACGGACACGCTGGAAAAGATGGCTGCCTTCCGCTTCGACGACCCGTGGGACGAGCGCCGCTTCTTCTCCGCGGGAGACAACCAGATCGCCGGCGTCGGCGACGGCTTCGCCCGCAACACCCCCGCCTGGATCGATACGGTGAAATCGATCCATCCGGAGTTCCCCGTGTTCGGCAGCATCACGGAGGGCCACGAGCAGCTCTGGCGGACCATCGGTTCGGAGAACGTGATGCTCTGGATCGGTCTCTATCCGGAGGAGCTGGGGAAGTTCATCGAGAGGACCGGCGCGTTCGTCATCGAGCTCACCAAGGCCCAGATCAAGGCGGCGGACGGGCTCCTGGACGGCATGGTCATCTGGGGAGACGTGGCGTACGTCAACGGGATGCTGTTCTCCCCGGCGTATTGGCGGCGGTGGTTCCGTCCCATTGTGGAAGAGGAGATCAGGATCTGCCATGACGCCGGGCTGCCGGTGATCTACCACGGCTGCGGCAACGCATCCGCCATCTTTGAAGACTTCATCGACATGGGCCTGGACTCGTACAACCCGCTGGAGTCCAAGGCCGGCCTGGACGTGGTGGAGCTCCGCCGCGCGTACGGCCACCGCATGGGCTTCTGCGGGAACATGGACGCCCGCGCGTGGGCCGCCGAGCCGATGGAAGGAGTGCGCGCCCAGGTGCTGAGGAAGCTCAACGCGGCAAAGGGCGGGGGATTCATCTTCCAGTCCGACCACTCCGTGCCCAGCAACATCAGCGCGGAGCGCTACGAGTACGCCGTGAACCTGGTCCGCCGGCACGGAACCTACCCGCTTTCCCTGGAAGAGTTCGACATCCCGGTCCTCTGAGGCGCGCTGGACGCCTCCGCGCGAACGCCGTACCATCCGGCCCATGAAGGCCATCGACCTGCGCGGAGACTGGCAGCTCACGAGAGTGGCCACCGGAGAAACGATGCCGGCGGTCGTTCCGGGAGACACGCACTCCGCGCTCCTCACCGCCGGGAGAATACCTGATCCCTACGGGGGAACCAACGAGCTGGACGTGCAGTGGGTGGGCCGGGAAGACTGGTCCTGGGAGAAGTCGTTCACGGTAGAAAGCGACTTCCTCCGGGAAGCGCAGGTCTTCCTCTCCTGCGACTCCCTCGACACCGTTGCCGAAGTCTTTGTGAACGGCCGGAAGGCGGGCAGCTCGGACAACATGTTCACCCGCTGCCGCTTCGACGTGAAGAAGCTCCTTGTGCCGGGAAAGAACACGGTCCGCATCGCTTTCACCTCCGCGGAGAACACGGCCGTCTCCCGCGCGTCACGCCTCCCCTACCCCGTTCCGCACGTCCTCAATCCCGTGCAGTCGCCGAATCGCAACCTCGTGCGCAAGGCACAGTGCCACGCCGGGTGGGACTGGGGCCCCTGCCTCATGGTAAGCGGGATCACCGGAGAGATAATTCTTGGCGCATTCTCCGACGTGCGCATCGACTACGTCATGACGGAGCAGACGCACGCGGAGGGACGGTGCACCGTCCGGGTCATCGTGGAATACACCGCCGCGGAGGCAGGACGGTTCCCCCTCAACGTCACCGTCGGGGAGCACGCGGCCTCCCGAGTCGTAACGCTGGACCGTGGACCGGGCAGCGCCAGCATCGATGTCGCGATCCACGACCCGAAGCTCTGGTGGCCCAACGGCTGCGGCGGGCAGCCCCTCTATCCGCTCTCGGTGACCCTGGGAGGAGATTCGGTGTCACGGAAGATCGGGCTGCGGACTCTCCAGCTCGTGAATAGGGAGGACAGCCAGGGCCTCTCCATGACCTTCCGCGTGAACGGAGTGGACATCTTCTGCAAAGGCGCGAACTGGATCCCGTTGGACGCCCTTCCCCAGCGCGAAACGAAAGACCGTCTCGAGCACCTCCTGGGCAGCGCCGCGGCAGTCTCCATGAACATGATCCGCGTCTGGGGCGGAGGGAAGTACGAGAGCGACGATTTCTACTGCCTGTGCGACGAGAAGGGGCTCCTCGTCTGGCAGGACATGATGTTCTCCTGCGCCCTGTACCCGGCCAGCCCGGAGTTCCTCTCCAGCGTGGAGGCGGAGATCCGCCACCAGGTGAAGAGGCTCCGCGACCACCCCTGCATCGCGTTGTGGTGCGGAAACAACGAGGACGTCGGCGCGCTCACGTGGTTTCCCGAATCGAAGCAGAACCGGGACCGTTACATCGTCGACTACGATCGGCTCAACGAGGGGACGATCGGCAGGGTCGTGGACGAGTGCGATCCCACGCGCGCCTTCTGGCCCAGCTCACCGTCCGCCGGCCGGGGAGACTACTCCGATAACTGGCACGACGACCGGCGCGGCGACATGCACTTCTGGAGCGTGTGGCATGAAGGCAAGCCGTTCAGCGCCTTCCGGGGCGTTTCTCCCCGGTTCTGCTCGGAGTTCGGGTATCAGTCGTTCCCTTCCCTGGAGGCCATCAGGACGTACGCCGCGGAGGAGGACTTCAACGTCACCTCACCCGTCATGGAGCACCACCAGCGGCACCCGCGGGGCAATTCGATCATTACGGAGATGTTCACGCGGTACTTTCGCTTTCCCCAGGGATTCGAGAACTTTGTCTACCTGAGCCAGGTCCAGCAGGCCCTGGCCATCAGGACCGCCGTGGAGCACTGGAGGCGCGTGAGGCCCGTGTGCATGGGCACGCTGTACTGGCAGCTCAACGACAACTGGCCGGTCTGCTCGTGGTCGTCAATCGACTACACCGGGGCGTGGAAGCTGCTCCACTACGCGGCGCGCAGGTTCTTTGCGCCGCTGCTTCTCTCCGGGGAAGTCGTGGGCGGGCGGTTCGAGGTCTGGATCACAAACGACCTGCTCGAAGACAGGCGGCTGGGTGCGGTCATAACAGTGCTCGACTTCGATGGTTCGGTGATCCGGCAGGAAGCGAAGGACGTGCGGGCGCGAGCGGCAAGCGCCGCGCTCGTCGAGGGATGGCCTCTGGCAGAGCTGGTGCCGGCTCCGCAGAAGGCGTTTATCCACCTGGCCTTGGACGGCGATTCAGGGCCGGGAGGCGAGATTTTCCTCACGGAACCGAAGCGCTGCCGTCTTGCCCGCGCCAACGTGACCCTGGAATGCAGCCAGACAGGCAGCGGATTCGCTATCACCCTGTCCACCGACAAACCTGCATTCTTCGTGTCGCTTTTCGCCGGCGCCATCCCCGGAGAGTTTTCCGACAACTGCTTCACCCTGCTGCCCGGTTCTCCGCTGACCGTTTCGTTCCAGCCGAGGAAGGCAGTGTCTCTTGAAACGCTGCGGCGCTCTCTCTCCGTGAAGCACCTGCGGGACTCGTACTAGGGCGTAGCGGGAGGGGATCCGTGGGACGGGCCGCCAGCGATGCGCTATGCTTCCGGCCCCTGAAAGCCCAGCACGTTGTCGTCGTTCTTGGCGATGATCCGGCCGCCCGGAGGCACGATGACGAAGTCATCGTCCCAGGGACCGAAGAAGAGCTTCCTGAGCAGGGACAGGTTCCCCCTGCGGACCTCGAACTGCCAGGATCGTTCCTCCGCGTCCTTTCGCGCGGCTTCCAGGAAGCGCGTCTCGTCGCAGATGTCCATCCGCAGATAGAGGAACCTGTTGTAGTTCTTCATCCAGTCGCCCAGCATGCCGGAAAGGAAGTCGGCGTTCTCCTTGCCGTACCTGGCCACCATCTCGTCATAGCTCTCCGTCAGGCCCAACTTCGCCATGACGCCCTGCTTGCCGTAGGCAGGGCGGGCATACGCGGCGAGCCCCTCGCCGTCCTTGCCGGAGACGCTGAAGTTCCTCTCCATCCATCCGGTGGTGAGGTAGTACGTCCCGGGATTCTGGTCGAAGTGCTCCTTGTACGCCGAGCGCGAGCCGAAGAAAAACGTGATGCAGTCGTGGGCGCGCGGGATGACGAGCGGGATGTCCCGGGCCGTGATCCCCACGAGGCCGTCGTTGCACCGGGCATACCCGAGGAGGATGGCCTCGTAGCCGTCGCGCGGATTCACGGCGTCGATGGTGGCCTGGACCTTCGCGAGCATTTCCCCCGTCTCCAGGTCGTGGAGCCCCTTGCGGAGAAACTCGAGGTCCACCTGCGCCGGGGCAGAAGCCGCCAGGAAACAGGCCTCGCGATGGATAATCTCACAGCCGATGAACTTCAGCTTGCGCTGCTCAAGGTGGGTGCTCATGGAAAGCGGCGGCCTATTTTCCGCGGCGGGACGATCTGCTGCGGCCTTTCGCGCGGGGTCTCTTACTCGACGAGCTCTGCGTGGAAGGAGCCATTCCCCCCACCGGGTAGCGGGGCGGGAACGGCAGCGGGCCGGCGGCACGCGCGTCAGCGATGAAAGCGGCATTGCAGATCCGCTCGACCCGGTCCATGACCTCACGAACGATCATCAGCTCCACGAAGCTGTCATCCGTTCGGGGCTTGGCGACAACTGCTTCCAGCTTGCGCGCGATTCCGCCCGCGTAGTCCAGCTGCTGGAACGCTCTTCCCAGGGCCCCCTCGGCCTTCCTCACGAGCTGTTCGACCCGCTTCTTCACCTCGTCCCCACGTCCTTCCCGGATCCAGTATCTCCGAACCGGCGCGGGAGCGCAAGGGCCGACCGCGCGGCCGGGCGGAAAACAGCAGGATTTTACAAAAAGGGCGGCTGGCGTACAATACGGCGCCTTCCGCGCCGGTCTATGATCCGCGGTTGACGACATGAACCACGGGTGCGCTCACTCGGGGAAAGGGGAAAACGCATGGCGAGGTACGAGGAATTGTCTGAGGCAATCCAGAAGGGCAACGCCCCCCGGGCGAAGGAGCTGACCTCCGCGCTTCTCGCGGAGAAGAACGGCGCGGGTGACATCCTGAACAAGGGCCTCCTCGACGGCATGGAGAAGATCGGGCGGCGGTTCAAGGCCAACGAGGTCTACATTCCGGAGGTCCTCATTGCCGCGCGCGCCATGAACGCCAGCATGGACATCCTGAAGCCCGAGCTCGTGAAGGCCGGGGTGAAGCCCATCGGCAAAATGCTCCTCGGCACCGTCAAGGGAGACCTCCACGACATCGGCAAGAACCTC
>DATKLM010000058.1:0-20123 GCA_035542415.1 Spirochaetia bacterium | reverse complement strand
CCACAATGAAGATGGGGTCGTCATGCGTGGTGGGCCGGGAGGTCTCCGCGCAGCCTCCCTGGTCGATGGCCACGTCCACGATGACGGCGCCCGGCTGCATGATGGAGAGGTGCTGGCGCGTGATGAGCCGGGGAGCGGTCTCGCCCGCCACAAGGACCGCGCCAATGACGATGTCGGATTCGCGAAGCACCGTTTCGATGTTCGCCTCCGTCGCGTACAGAGTGGTGATCGAGCTGCCGAAGATGTCGTCCAGGTATGCGAGCCTCTTTGCGTTGATGTCCAGGACGGTGACATTCGCGCCGATGCCCACAGCGATCTTGCACGCGTTCGTTCCCACCACCCCGCCGCCCAGGACGCTGACCTTGCCGCGCTGGACACCGGGCACGCCGCCCAGGAGAATCCCCCGGCCTCCGAACTCCTTTTCCAGGTACTTGGCTCCCTCCTGCACGGACAGGCGCCCCGCGATCTCGCTCATGGGTGTCAGGCAGGGAAGGGACCGGTCCGGCAGCTCGATCGTCTCATACGCCACTCCTGACACCTTGCGCTTCAGCAGCTCGTTTGCCAGCTCCTTGCTCGCTGCAAGGTGCAGATACGTGAAGAGAATCTGCCCCTCACGGAAAAGGGGAAACTCCTCCGCAAGCGGCTCCTTCACCTTGACGATCATCTCGGACTGCTGGAAGAGGTCCTTCTTGTCAGGGACGATCCGCGCCCCGGCCGACACGTACTCCGCATCTTCGTATCCGGAGCCGATCCCGGCGCCCTTCTCCACGAGCACGGAGTGTCCGTTCTTCGCGTACGCCTTCACCGAATGAGGCGTCATTCCCACGCGATACTCGTGCGTTTTTATTTCCTTCGGCACGCCGATTTTCATGATGGTCCTCCTCGAATGAAACGAGATTTCTTCCTCACTCTACTCCAACCCTTGACGTGAATCCAGAGGAATGTTGATCTTGTCATTGGATCATGGCATGCGTACGCGCGTCCGCGGCCCTGCAATCCTATTCATTCTCCTCATAGCCATACAGCCGCTCGCTGCCCAGACAAAGCCTGCCCTCCAGTCATTCCCCGAGCTCACGCCGCTGCCGCTGGCCGAGCAGCTCTCCACCACGCGGGAGCCGCTGGCCGTTGAAACGATGGTTGATGCCGCGCTTCAGTTCTCCGGCGCCCCGGAGGACGTCTCTGCCGCGGACAAGGACAAGCTGGCCGCGCTGATGAAGCGCTTCCGCGACGAGGTGGCGGACCTGACGGGCCAGGAGGAGCTGGCGGAGAAAACCCTCATCTTTCTCCATCGCAACCTGCTCACGACGTACACGGAGCGCCAGACCCGGATCGACACGGCGCTGGAGACCGGCGTTTTCAACTGCGTTTCCTCCGCCGTCCTGTACATGATCCTTGCCAAGTCGGTGGCGCTGTCCGTGGGCGGCGTGCGGACCGTCGACCATGTGTTCTGCACGGTCATGATCAGCGGAGAGCCGGTGGACGTGGAGACGACCAATCCCTACGGATACAACCCGGGAACGCGCAAGGAGTTCAGCGACAGTTTTGGAAAGGTGACCGGGTTCAGCTACGTGCCTCCCTCCAACTACCATGACCGGCGCGTCATCGGGGAAAAGGAGCTCCTGGCGCTCATCCTGTACAACCGGGTCTCGGAGTACACGGCGGGCCGCTACTACCGTGATGCCGTGGGTCCCTCTGTAAGCGCGTATGCCCTCATGGGCAACGACGAGTTTCGGGGCTTCATGGTCACCGCTTTCTCGAACTACGTAACCTGGATGGCCAGCAGGCGGGACTTTCCTCGCGCCATCCAGTTCACCGATGTGGTCAAAGCGTCATTCGGCGGCACGGTGGACCTGGAGCCGCGGCGCCGCGAGGTCTACCACAACTGGGCGGTGAGCCTGATCCAGGCGAACGCCCTCGTGGATGCGGAGGCGCTCCTGTCGCAGCCGCCGGTCAGATCCTCCCTCGGGGACGAGGACTGGACGGGACTCTCGATCGCCGTCATTCAATCCCGCGCGGACCAGGAGACGCGGGGCGCCGGCTTTCTCGCGGCGGCGCAGATCGTCACGGACGGCATCAGGAAGATCGGCGCGCAGCCCCTGCTGCTGCAGACCTACGAGGCCTATATGCATGACGCTTTCGCGCAGCTGTACAACGCTCGAAAGCTCGCTGATGCGCGTGCTGTCATTGACCAGGGGCTGGCGGCATACCCGGAAAGCAGGATCCTGGGGCAGGACCGGGACATGCTCAGGCGGACGCCCCCGCGGTAGATCTCCAGGTGGACGCCCCCCGGGTGGCACACGGTGATCGGCGGCCCTAGGTCGCGTGGTATCTCTGGATCGGCTTCACGCCCAGCTCGCCGCGGATGAATGCCCGGATGCCCTGGGCGTAGGCGTCCGCCCCGGGCATGGTCGTCACCACCGGGACGCCGCGCGCGATTGCCGTTGACCGGATCAGAATCTCGTCCTGCCGGGGGATCTTTCCTGAGGGCGAGTTGATGATGAGCCTGATCTGCCCGCCGTTGATCATGTCCAGGAGGTTGGGCGCGCCCTCACTGACGCGCCTGACGACACCGGCCTCGATGCCGTTGGACCTCAGGAACCGGGCGGTTCCGGTTGTCGACACAATGGAGAAGCCGAGGCCGGAGAGCTGGTGCGCAACGGAAACCACGAGCTGCGTCTTGTCCTTGTCCTTCACGCTGATGAACACAGTGCCGTCCACCGGGACGTTCTGCATGGCGGCGAGCTGGCTCTTGCAGTAGGCGCGGCCGAAATCCGTGTCCAGCCCCATCACCTCTCCAGTGGATTTCATCTCGGGCCCCAGGATAATGTCAATGCCGGGGAACCGGGCGAACGGCAGCACGGACTCCTTGACGGAGATGTGCCTCGGCACCACCTCCTCCGTGAAGCCCAGCTCCTTGAGCGTCATGCCGGCCATGACCTTGGCCGCGATCTTGGCCAGGGGCACCCCGATTGCCTTTGAAACGAAGGGAACCGTGCGCGAGGCGCGGGGGTTGACCTCGATGATGTACAGCTCCTTGCCTTTCACGGCGTACTGCACGTTCATGAGGCCCACCACGTGCAGCTCTTCGGCGAGGAGCCTCGTGTAGCGGCGGATCTCCTCGATCATCCAGTGCGGAAGCGTGTGGGGCGGCAGCACCATGGCCGCGTCTCCGGAGTGGACGCCGGCCTCCTCGATGTGCTCCATGATCCCGCCGATCACGGAGATCCGGCCGTCGCTGACCATGTCGACGTCCACCTCGATGGCATCTTCGATGAATCGGTCGATGAGCACCGGCCTCTCCGGTGACGCCCACACCGCCCGGCGCATGTAGTGTTCCAGGCTCTCGTCGTCGTACACGATCTCCATGGCCCGTCCGCCCAGCACGTAGCTCGGCCGCACGAGCACGGGGTATCCGATTCCGTTGGCGATCTGGCGCGCCTCCGCAACCTCGACGGCGTGGCCGTTCTCCGGCTGCCTCAGGCCCAGCTTGACAACCAGCTCCGAGAACCTCCTGCGGTCCTCTGCCCGGTCGATGGAGTCCGGGCTCGTTCCGATGATCGGGACGCCGGCCTGCTCCAGGCCGACAGCGAGCGTGAGCGGAGTCTGGCCTCCGAGCTGGACAATGACGCCCTCGGGTTTTTCCCGCTCCACGATATTGAGGACGTCCTCCTTCGTGAGCGGCTCGAAGTACAGCTTGTCCGATGTGTCGTAGTCCGTGGAGACGGTCTCGGGATTGGAATTGACCATGATGGTCTCGAAACCGATCTCTCGGAGCGCAAACGCCGCGTGCACGCAGCAGTAGTCGAACTCGATTCCCTGCCCGATCCGATTCGGTCCTCCGCCCAGGATCATGATCTTCCTTCGGGCGCTGGGTCGGGCCTCGTCCTCCGCGTCGTAGCAGGAGTAGTAGTACGGCGTATGCGCCTCGAACTCCGCGGCGCACGTATCCACGAGCTTGTACGCGGGCTCGACGCCGGCCCGCGTCCGGCGGGCGCGCACCTCGGTCTCATCCACGCCGAGACGGGCAGCGATCTGGATGTCGCTGAAGCCGAGCCTCTTGGCGTCCCGCAGGGACGCCTCCGAGATGGTGGGCTCGAAGTCCACGATCTCCTTCATGTTCCTCAGGAACCACGGATCGATGCGCGAGCCTTCGTGGATCTTCTCGATGGACCACCCGCGCCTCAGCGCCTCGCAGATATGAAACAGCCTGTCGGCATTCGGCGTGACGATCCTCTCCGCAAGGCGGGCGTCGTCGATGCCTTCCACCCCGCCGAGGCCCGGCCGCCTGATTTCCAGGCCGCGGATGCCCTTCTGGAGGGCCTCCTTGAACGTGCGGCCGATGGCCATCACCTCTCCGACGGATTTCATCTGGATGGTCAGCGTCGGGTCGGCGGACGGAAACTTCTCGAAAGCGAACCGCGGGATCTTGACCACGCAGTAGTCGATGGCCGGCTCGAAGGAGGCCGGCGTGGTGCGCGTGATGTCGTTGGGGAGCTCGTCCAGCGTATAGCCCACCGCCAGCTTGGCGGCGATCTTCGCGATGGGAAACCCGGTGGCCTTCGAGGCGAGCGCCGAGGAACGAGAGACCCGGGGATTCATTTCGATGACCACCATGCGGCCCGTGCCCGGATGCACGGCGAACTGGATGTTGGAGCCTCCTGTTTCAACGCCGATCTCCCGGATGCAGGCAATGGAAGCGTCCCGCATGCGCTGATACTCTCGGTCCGTGAGGGTCTGCGCCGGCGCCACCGTGATCGAGTCACCGGTGTGCACCCCCATGGGATCGAAGTTCTCTATGGAACAGATGATGACGACATTATCGTTTCGGTCGCGCATCACCTCCAGCTCGTACTCTTTCCAGCCGGCAATCGACTCTTCTATGAGGATCTCGGAAACCATGCTCGCCGAGAGGCCGCGCATGGCCATCTCGTCGAACCGGTCTGCCTTCAGGACAACCCCGCCGCCGGTTCCGCCCAGCGTGAATGAAGGCCGTATGATGAGCGGGAAGCCGATCCGAGCAGCCACGTCGCGCGCCTCATCAAGCGTTTGCGCCAGGCCGCTGCTGGGGACCTCCAGCCCGATCTTCTCCATGGATTCCTTGAAGAGCTTGCGGTCCTCCGCCTTCCTGATGGCCTCCCGGTCAGCGCCGATCATCCTGACGCCGTTGCGTTCCAGGGCGCCGTTCTCCGCGAGCTGGACGGCGATGTTCAGCCCCGTCTGCCCGCCCAGGGTGGGCAGCAACGCGTCGGGCTTCTCCGCTTCGATGATCTTCTCCAGCATCGGGACGGTGATGGGCTCGATGTACGTGGCATCCGCCATTTCGGGGTCCGTCATGATAGTGGCCGGGTTGGAGTTCACGAGCACGACGCGCAGGCCCTCTTCCCGCAGCGCCTTGCACGCCTGGGTGCCGGAGTAGTCGAACTCGCATGCCTGGCCGATGACGATGGGACCGGTGCCGATGATCAGGACGGAGTGGAGATCCTTTCGCAGGGGCATCGTCTCACGCCCCTTTGCGGGCATCCATCATACCCGTGAACCGGGTGAACAGGTACCCGGCATCATGCGGGCCGGGGCAGGCCTCGGGGTGGTACTGAACGCTGAAGAACCCCATCTCCCTGTTTTCCAGGCCCTCGGTGGTGTTGTCGTACAGGTTCACGTGCGTGGCGCGCGTTCCCGGATGGCGCAGGGACTCCATGTCGATGTTGAAGCCATGGTTCTGCGTCGTGATGGCGATCTTCCCGGTTTCCACGTCCCGCACGGGGTGGTTCCCGCCATGGTGCCCGAACTTGAGCTTGTACGTCCGGCCGCCAAGGGCCAGCGCCAGGACCTGCTGTCCCAGGCAGATTCCGAAAATCGGAACCTTGCCCAGAAGCGAGCGGACGGTCCCTATGACGTGGAAGAGCGGCTCGGGGTCTCCCGGCCCGTTGGAGACGACGATGCCGTCGGGCTTGAGACGGGAGATTTCGCCCGTGCCGAAAGAGGCCGGGACGACAGTGACACGGCAGCCGCTGGTGACGAGCCGGCGGAGGATGTTGTACTTGACGCCGCAGTCGATCACCACGACGTGGTGCCGCGTTGAGTCCGGCGCCGTGGTCCCGAAAGCCGGTTCGGTCCATTCGTAGGGCGCGGCGCAGCTGACCTCCGCAACAAGGTCCCGGCCCACGATGCGGGGAGCTGCCCCGAGTTTCCGCGACAGGGAGGCGCGATCCATGTCGACGCTGGAAATGACTCCGTGCTTCGCCCCGTTGATTCTCAGGTGCCGGGTCAGGGCACGGGTATCGATTCCCTGGATCCCGACGACTCCCTGGTCCTGCATCCAGGCCGGAAGGTCGATCGTTGATCGCCAGTTGGAGCGCAGCGCGCTCGCCTCCCTGACCACGAATCCGGCGAGCCACGCGCGCCGTGACTCCCCGTCCTCCGGCACGATGCCGTAGTTGCCGATGAGGGGGTAGGTCATCGTGACGATCTGGCCGCGGTAGGAAGGATCTGTCAGGACTTCCTGGTAGCCCGTGATGGAGGTATTGAACACGACCTCTCCGAAGGCCTCGCCCGCTGCACCCAGCGGCTGGCCCTCGAAAAAAGTCCCGTCCTCCAGAAGCAGTACGGCCTTTCCCACGTCTCCCCGGGTTCCCCCCGTCATTCGCGCCACGGTAGCGGCGGCAGGTGCCCCTGTCAAGTCAAGGGCGGAGCGCGTGTAGGGCGCTCTCCGGCAGGGGCTTGCTTCCAGGGTCTGAGCCGGCTTGCAGGAATGCATTTCAAAGCAAAGCGCGGTATAAATCTCACCTGTATGGGAAAAAAGAGCTTCGAGGCCCACCTTCGCTACCTCCTGGCCACTGACGTGGCAGGCTTCCTCATCGGCGCCCTCATCCTCATTCTCGTTTCCCGGATCCGCTCGATTGTTTCCCCTCTTGCCCTCGTGCTGATCATCATTGCCCTCGGGCTTGCCTTCGGCCTGGATGTCGCGCTCTGGCTGCGCCGCGGAATCCGCTCCGTCGAGCTGGACGACGAGACGCTCGTCCTGTACCGAGGGACCGCAATGACGCCGCAGCCCATCCGGAAAGACAGCGTGCAGCGAATCCGGGTGGTGAACAGGCTGGGGCGAAGGACCGCGGTTCTGCATCTCTCGAAGATTCGGTCCGTTCGGATCACGGAAGAGGCGTTCCCGCGGGAGACCTTCAGCCGATTCCTGTCCGTGCTGGAGGCTTGGGGGACTGATCCTTCGAGGAACTAGATCCTTTTTCCTTGCTCCCGGGAGCCGGGCAATGCTATACTCCGCCTGCAATAACCGACATTCCTGAAAGGCGGCACAACGTGCTGGAGACGGCGCTGGCTCGTGCCCGTTCGAAAAAGGGCATGGGCGCACTCCCCCGCCTGTACTACGGCTGGAAGCGGGCCACCAAGTGGCTGGGCATTTTCCTTGCCGTGTCGGGTCCGGGAATCATCGTCATGATCGCGGACAACGATGCCGGCGGGATCACGACGTACGCGGCCACCGGTGCCCGCTACGGGTTCGGCCTGCTGTGGTTCCTTGTCATTCTCGGCCCCATCGCCTACATCGTCCAGGAGATGACCGTGCGCCTCGGGGCTGCCACGAAGCGCGGCCACGCGGAGGCCATCTTCGACGCGTTCGGTCCCTTCTGGGGGTGGTTTTCGCTCACGGACCTCATTCTCACGGACTGGCTCACGCTGATCACCGAGTTCATCGGGATGACCGCCGCATTCAGCATCTTCCACATACCTCCGTTCGTCACGGTGATCGTCGTTTCCATCGTCATGATCCTCATGGTCCTCCAGGGCCGGTACTGGACCTGGGAGAAGATCGCGTTTCTCTTCTGCATCCTGAACCTCATCTACATCCCGTGCGCCATCATCGTCCGGCCGTCCGTCACGGACATCGTGCGCTCCGGTCTCATCCCCAACTTCCCCGGCGGGTTCAACAACCAGATGTTCTTCTTTCTGATGGCGAACATCGGGACGACCATCGCGCCATGGATGGTCTTCTTCCAGCAGAGCGCGGTCGTGGACAAGGGAATCCATGAAAAGGACGTTCCCTGGGGCAAGCTCGACACGGCCATCGGCTCCGCCTTCACCGTTCTTGTCGCGGGCTTCGTGATCATCACGACAGGCACCGTCCTCAACGGGGCTCCCGTTGACAGCGCCGCGCAGGCGGCCATCGCGCTGGGCCGGATCAACTCGTGGCTGGGAACCCTCCTTGCCGTGGGCCTCTTCAATGCCGGGTTCCTCGGCGCCATCTGCATTTCTCTTGCCAGCTCGTGGGCGTTCGGGGAGGTGTTCGGCTGGGCCCACTCCCTGAACAACAAGATCAGAGAAGCTCCGTGGTTCTACGCCATGTACGTCGTGCTCACGGCTTCCGCCGGCGTCGTGGTTCTTCTTCCCGGAGCGCCGCTCGTGCTGATTACCCTTTTTGTGCAGGTGATCGCCGTGACGCTTCTGCCCGCGGCGCTCGTGTTCCTGATCCTCCTCCTCAACGACGGGGAGCGCATGGGTGACTTGAAGAACAGTGCCGCGCAGAACATCATCAGCGTCGCCGTCGTTGCAATGATCGTCGTGCTCTCCACGCTCTACGGGGTGAGCGCGCTCTTTCCGGGCCTCTTCCCGTAGGAGAAGAACCGATGCGATGCGCGCGTGACGGATTTGTAGGCTGGCTGGGCGGGTTCTGGGTCCGCCGCTTTTCCCGCATCCGCGAGATCAATCGCAGGTATGCCGTGCCCCACGTGAAAATGACGCGGGGAGTCCGGGTAGCTCTTCTGCTCCTGCGGATCTACCTGCTCCTCCTCGTTGGGATTCTCTTTTTCAAGTTCTTCACGTTGCTTGCCGGAAAATAGGAGGCCTTTTCCATGACGGGGCGAGAAACAGGCTCCCGGCTGCCGCGATTCTTCTTCATCAGCGAGCTCATCCGGGACAAGGTCGTGGCTCTCAAGGGAGACAAACGCGAGGAGCTGGGAACGCTCGCCGATCTGGAGATACGCCTGGGCGGCCGCTACCCCGAGGTAGTCAACCTGATCGTGGGCAGGTCATTCGGACGGCCGCCCCTGGAAGTCCCGTTCAAGTTCGTCACGTCGATCGACACCAGGCGCACCGTCGTGGAAGTGCCGGCGGGGGTCAGGATCCGCGAGTTCACCGGGGGTTCTTCGCGCATCCTTGTCAAGGATATGGTGCTGGACAAGAAGATCATCGACACCGACGAATACGAGGTAGAGATCGTCTACGACATCCACCTTCTTCACGCGGAGGGCCGGATGCTCGTGGTCCACGTGGATGTCACGACGGCCGGCATGCTGCGGCGGCTGCACCTGGGATGGCTTGCCCGCCTTTTCCTGGGACGGGTCAAGGAGGTGGACCTGCTGCCCTGGAAGTACGTCCAGCCGCTTCCCTCGGACATCGACCGGTTCCACGGCAACGTGAAGCTCAACATTTCCCGGGAGAAGATTTCCGACATCCACCCGGCCGATCTCGCCGACATCCTCGAAGAGCTGAGCAGCGACGAGCGCATGGCCGTGTTCAACACGCTGGATACGGAGACCGCGGCGGACACGCTGGAGGAGGCCGAGCCGCGGGTCCAGCGGGATCTCGTTGCTTCACTGCGCCGGGACAGGGTGGCGGAGCTCCTCATCACGATGAGCCCGGCCCAGATCGCGGACATCCTGGAAATCCTCCCCCGGATCGACGCGGAGGCGCTGAAGAAGTCGCTGGCCGGGGAGACGCGCGCGAAGGTCAACGATCTCATGAACGCGCACGATGTCAGGCTCGCCTCCATTGCGACGGATCGGTTCCTGGCGCTTCCAGAGACGGCGCGCATCCGCAATGCGCTGGCGCGCTTTCGAAGCCGCACGCGGCGTTTCGACGTGATCATGTACGTCTACGTGACGGCGGAGGATTCGACCCTGAAGGGAGTGATCGATATCCGTGAGCTGATTCAGAATCGATCGGACGAGACCCTGGGGAACATCATGACGGAGCAGGTGGTCACGCTGTCGCCTTTTGACACCCTGGCGGACGCTGCCGGCGAATTCTCGAAATACGGATTTCGCGCCCTGCCGATGGTGGATGAGACGCGCAAGCTCCTGGGCGTGGTCCGCTACAAGGACTTGCTTTCCGTCATGCAGTAGACGCGCCTCGGGCAGGGCGACACGTCGGCGTCCCGCCTCACGCGGACGCCGCGAGCGCCCTCCCCTCCTGGAACGCCGTGACGTTGATCTCTACAAAGCGCGCCTTGACGCACTGAGAAATTGCCTCTGTCCAGGATTCGAGGGGCAGGGACAGCGCCGTAGAGAGGGCGCCCAGCAGAACGACGTTGGCCACCCGGGTGTCGCACAGCTTTTCCCCGACGGCAACGGCGTCCACGTAGACGAGCCGGGGGAACCGGCTGCGCAGGCGCTCCTCCGCGTCTGCCGGGTACACAGCCTGGCCGGAGGACACGGTCACGGGGACGATCGCCTGCCGGGAGACCACGGCAAGCCCGTCCGGGGAAAGCAGCTCCGCAAACCGAAGCGCCTCGATCCGCTCCAGGGAAAGAAGGACCTGGGCGCTTCCCAGCGGGACAAGCGGGCTGTAGACCTTCTGGCCGAAGCGGATCTGCGCCACCACCGAGCCGCCGCGCTGGGCCATGCCGTGGACCTCGTTCGTCTTGACGTCATTGCCTGCAATCAGGGCGGCACGTGCCGTAATCTGGGCAGCCAGCAGGATCCCCTGCCCTCCAACCCCGACCAGGACAATGCCGGTGACCGCGCCGCTGCTACTCATTGCAGGCCCCCACGGCGGTTTCGAAGGCCCCTTCCTTGCACGTCTTCTCGCACATGGCGCAGCCGCCGCAGAGAAGCTCGTTGACGCGGATCTCGTCGTTCACCCACTCGATGGCCGGACAGCCCAGCTTCAGGCAGAGCTTGCACTTGCGGCACAGCTCTTTGTTCACCCGGCGCGGAGAGCCGGGCGCCTTCTTCGTGTACAGGGGACACGGAGAACGGGCGACGATGAGCCACGGCTGGTCGGACTCCACGGCCGTGCGGACGACAGCCACGGTGGCCGTGATGTCGTATGGGTCAACGGTTGCGATATTCGTGATCCCGCAGGCCCGGCCGAACTCCTCCACTGTCGCGCTGATGGTGTCCTCTCCGTGGAGTGTGCGTCCTGTGCCCGGATGCTCCTGGTGACCCGTCATGGCGGTGGTGCGGTTATCCACCACGATGATTGTGGATGCCCCCCGGTTGTAGGCGATGTCGAGCAGACCGGTGATTCCCGAATGGAAGAACGTGGAATCTCCGACGATGCCGACGACCTTTCTCTTTTCTCCGGCCTTCTGCATTCCGTGGGCCATCGAAATACCGGCTCCCATGCAGAGGATCGTGTCGATCCGCTTCAGCGGAGGAAAGACGCCCAGGGAATAACACCCGATGTCCCCGGTCACGGCAACATCGAACTTCCCCAGCGCGTAGAAGATCCCCCGGTGGGGACAGGCGGGGCACAGAACGGGCGGGCGGGCCGGCAGGCCGGCTGCGGCTCCCGGGTCCGAGGCGGGCTTTCCGTCCGCAGATCCGCCGCCCAGCACCGGGGAGAGCTTGTCCGCGGAAAGCTCCCCGATTCCCGGGACCTTGTTCCTGCCTTCGCACGAAATGCCAAGAGAGCGAACGTGCTCCTCCAGAATCGGGTCCAGCTCTTCGACAACGAGAAGCTTCTGGACACCGGCAGCGAACTCGCGGATGAGGTCGTCCGGGAAGGGCCACACCCAGCCGATCTTGAGCACCGAGGCTTCCGGGACGAGCTCCCGCACGTACTGGTAGGCAATCCCTTCAGCGATGATCCCAAGGGAACGATCCCCCCACTCGATCCTGTTTGCCACGGACCGGTTCGCTTCCACAGCCAGAGAGGTCAGCCGCTCCTCCAGCTTCACCCGCATGGGCCGGCCGTACAGCGGAATGGGAACGAAGCGCTGCGGATCTTTCACGAACCCGGCGATCTCTCCCCGGGCTGCGCGATCCGCGAGCGTGACCCCGCCGCTGGAGTGGCTGACGCGCGTCGTGGAGCGGAGAATCACCGGCGTGGAATACTTCTCCGAGATTTCCAGCCCCAGCTTCACGAACTCCAGGGCCTCCTGCGAATCGGAAGGCTCGAGGATAGGCACCTTGCCCAGCCGGGCGTAGTGCCGGGTGTCCTGCTCGTTCTGGGAGGAATGCATGCCCGGATCATCCGCGACGCAGACGACGAGACCGCCCACGGTTCCGATGTACGCGAGGGTCATGAGCGGATCCGCCGCGACGTTCAATCCCACGTGCTTCATCGTCACGATGGAACGGGCGCCGGCCAGAGACGCGCCCGCGGCAACCTCCAGCGCGACCTTCTCATTGGGAGACCACTCGCAGTAGATATCAGCAGCGTAGTGACTGACGGCTTCGAGGATCTCAGTCGAGGGCGTGCCGGGGTATCCGGTAGCCATGGTGACGCCGGCCTCCCATGCGCCGCGCGCAATGGCTTCGTTGCCGGAGAGCAGGGAACGGGTCTGCGGTGCGTGACTCATGATTACCACCGTTGTACAACGGGGTCCGGGTGCTGTCAACGAAAAACGCGGTCAGGAAAAATCAGCGCGGTGAATACTTATGCGCAGAACCAGTCGACGAAGTCCGGGGCCACGGCGCTCAACGTGCCGAGGTGAGAGTACAGGGGGAACTCCACGCGCACGCGGTACTCCATCATGGACTGCTCGTACGCGGTGCGTCCGCTGAGGCAGTCCTCCAGGAACGTGCGCATGTCGGAGACCTTGGCCCGCAGGACCCGGACGGCCTGCTCACGGCGCGCGCGCTCCTCTGCGCCGTCACCGCGCATCACGGCCAGGCGTCTGACGAGGCGTTTCAGCTCGAGCTCATCCCTCTTCATCCGGACGCGCCAGTCCATGCGCCCATCGACCTCCCTGATACTTGTCCCTCATTTCGATTATCGGTGACAGCCGCCCTTCGGTTGAGCGGGGCGTCCGGTTGCTTCACGCAAGCTTGTGAAAACAGTATACTCCCGCTATATTCTTCACAAGCGCGAATCGTTGAAGGGAGCAGGCATGAACAAGAAGGCTATCGTCGTCCTCCTGGGTCTCCTGACGATGTCCACGGCAGGATTCGCCAAGGGCATTGCCATCGGCGCGGAGGCGGCTTCGCGGGGATTCAACAGCTGGGGCGGCAGATTCGTGTTCCATCTCCCCAGCGTTCCTCTCTATTTCGGGGTCGGTGCGACCTCCAACGCGGGCACCGTGGCAATCGACGCAACAGTGGATTACTGGCTCGCACACGGGCACGTTGCGAGCATCCTCGATGGCTACATCGGCATCGGGCTCTACGGCGCCGTCGCCTCCTCGGGCAATTTCGACTTCGCCATTGGCGCCCGGCTCCCCCTCGGCCTGCAGATCTGGCCCATCAAGGGTGACGTCCTGGAGATCTTCCTCGAGGTTGCGCCGGCGTGGATCCCGTTGAGCAACGCGGGCCTGAACGCGACCACGTTCGAGCTTCAGCCCGCCATAGGCTTCAGGATCTGGTTCTGAGGTGCAGGTCGGGTTTCTCGAGTTTCGAGAGAACCGTTTCATAGAGAGCGTCGCACAGGGGCTCTCCGATCTGGAGACCGGCTCCATCCGGGTCGGAGAGCTCGCTCATCCCTCCCCCGCCCCCGCCCGGGTCATCATCGACCGCGTCAGCTTCTGTGACCCCTTCCTCCGCACCGTCGTGAGATACTGGTCCCGGGCCGGCGCGTACGTCATCAACAGCCCCTTTTTCACCCCGACAACAGACAAGCTCTCCGAGCTGCTTCTCTACGACGAGCTCGGCATCCTTCACCCGCGCACCGTTCTTCTGCCCAGGATCAACCGCGCGGAGGACATGCGGGAGCTCGTCGCGGAGCCCGACTGGAGCGCTATCGAACGGACCATCGGATTTCCGTGCATTCTCAAGCCGGTAGACGGCTACGCGTGGCAGGACGTGTTCCGCGTGGAGACGCCGACGGCCCTTCGAAGCATCTACGATTCTCTCTCTGACTCCCGTACGCTCCTCGTGCAGGAGCTTGTCGAGTTCGTGGACTACTACCGGGCCTTCTGCGTCGACCGGAAAGACGTCATGCTCGTTCGATGGACCCCTCGCCCCTTCGACCAGGGAGAGTATGCGGAGGCCGACCTCGGAGCACTGGACGGCATCCAGGGCCCCATGATGGACCAGACCGCCCGGCTTGTCGGCGCGCAGGGCATCGATTTCAACACCGTGGAGTGGAGCATCACGCGCGAGAGGCGGCCTGTCATCATCGACAGCTACAATGACGTCCCCGACGTCCGGCCGGAAAAGCTGCCTCCCCGGGCCTATCAATGGATTGTCGAACGGTTCTGCGCGTGCGTTCGGAGGAAGCTCAGTTCGGGGGAAAGGAACATGGAGAGAGCGCCGGCTGTTCCGTCAGATCCCCGCTCGGGCCCTGGCTGAGCTGACGATCCGGTGGATGAGCTCCTGAAAGCTGATGCCCACCATCGTGCAGATGATCGGCAGGTCGGAGTGCTTGGGGTGGAGTCCTGCCAGCGGATTCGCCTCGATGAAGCTCACGTTCCCGCGGGCGTCCATTCTGAGGTCCACGCGCCCGGAGTCACGGCAGCCCAGGGCGCGCCAGGCGTCCACGGAGAGCGCCGCGCACGCATCAGCAACGGGCCCCCGCGCCAGCTCGTAGCGGATGCGCTCCTCGCACTCCTCCTTGTTGACGTAGGTATACGCGTTGGCTTCCGCATTCTCGAGCATGATCACTTCCATCGTTCCAACAGCCTCGGCAGCAGCGCCGGTGCCGATGATCGCGGTGGTGAACTCCCTTCCCGGGAGGAACTCCTCCACGAGGACAGGCTGCCGATACTCTCGAAGCAGCTCGCCGCAGACCGTCTGCAGCTCGTCTGCGCTGGTGATGCGGGATCGCGGCGTGACGCCCTTCCCGGTCCCTTCCGCGATGGGCTTGGCGAACAGCGGGTAGTGCAGGCGGACCCGGCCGAGATCAGAAGGGCTCTCGACGATCTCGAAGTCAGGTGTCCTCACTCCGGCATCACGCACCACTCTTTTTGCCAGCCCCTTGTGGAGCGTGACGGCAAGGACGGCTGGATCTGAGAACGTGTAGGGAATCCGGTAGGCATCCAGGAGCGCCGGAACAAGGGCCTCCCGACCCAGGCCGTACATCCCTTCGCAGAAATTGAAGACGAGGTCCCACCGCCTGCCCGCGGAGAGTGCCGTCATCAGGCCGCGATGGCTCCCGATCCGCTCCGTGGCAAAGCCTTCAGCGCGCAGGGCTGCGTCCACGGCGTCCAGCGTCTCTTCACGGTCGAACTCGGCGGTGTCAAGATCGGAATAGCCTTCGGCGAGCCATTCCGAACGCAGGTCACAGGTGATGCCGACAGTCATGGTACTCCTCAGGGTGAGCGGTTCAGGACCGCGCTTTCGTACCACGGCAGGAATTCAAAGTCAAGGCAACGGCCGAGCGCGCGAAGACCAGGAGGCGCGCGGCAGAGGCGGCGGTGCCTGGCGGCCCAGCCTCGGACTTGACGCGGGCCCGGCACCCGACGCAATGTGCCTCGATGCACCCCCGCGCCTCGGCAGGAGGAGACGCATGAGCACCATTGCGATCGGCTGTGACCCCAACGCCAGGGAATTGAAGACGGCGCTCATGACACACCTCGCGAGCCTGGGATACCGGTGCGAGGATTACGGGAGCGACGACCCGGTGTACGCGAACACGGCAATCCGCGTTGCTGAGGCCGTGGCCGCGGGAAAACACGAGAGGGGAATCCTCATGTGCGGCACCGGGATCGGGGTCAGCATCGCGGCGAACAAGGTCACGGGCGCGTATGCCGCGCTCGTCACGGATCCCTACTCCGCGGAACGAGCGTCCAAGAGCAACAACGCAAACATCATCTGCCTCGGCGCGCAGACAATCGGCGTCGAGGTGGCGAAAACCCTCGTCACGATCTTCCTCGGGTCCACGTACACGCCCGGCGGGGGCAGCCAGCCCAAGGTCCAGAGAATCTACGACTACGAAAAAGAGCGCCGCCGCGGCAGCGCTGAGGAGTGACCTCATGCAGAGGATCATCAACGATCCCGACAACGTCGTCCCCGACATGCTCGCCGGCTTTGCGCGGGCGCACGGGGACTTCATTGCCGCCACCGCAAATCCAAGAGTGCTCCGGTATTCGAAGGCCCCGGTCAAGGGCAAGGTCGGGATCGTCACGGGAGGGGGAAGCGGTCACAAGCCGGCGTTCATCGGCTACATCGGAAAGAACCTCGTGGATGCCGCGGCCGTGGGAGAGATCTTCTCCTCCCCGACCGCTGCCTCATTCAGGGACGCCTTCAAGGCCGCCGACGGCGGCGCGGGAGTGGCGTGCCTTTTCGGGAATTATGCCGGGGACATCATGAACGTGAAGATGGCCGTCGAGCTGGCCGCGGAGGACGGTCTTCGGGTGGCAACGGTCGTAGCCAATGACGACGTGCCGTCGGCCCCCCCGGCGGAGAGGCTGAAACGGCGCGGGGTCGCGGGGGAAGTGCTGATGTGGAAAGTGGGCGGGGCCCGAGCGGCGGCCGGCGGAAGCCTGGACCAGGTGATCGCCGCGGCGCAGAAAGCCATCGACAATACGCGGAGCATCGGCATTGGATTGACCCCGTGCACCATCCCCAGCCTCGGAAAGCCCAACTTCTCCATCGAGCCGGGGAAAATGGAGTTCGGCATTGGCCACCACGGAGAGCCCGGCATCCGCGTGACGGATCTCGTGAGCGCGGACCGGATGGCGGCCATGTGCCTGGAGACGATCCTGCCGGACCTGCCGTTCCGCGACGGGGACGACGTGGCGGTCCTGGTATCCGGCCTGGGGGCGACCCCGGTCATGGAGCTGTACATCTTCTACAACAAGGTGCACGACATCCTGACCCGGGAAAAAGGAATGAAGATCCACCGCCCCTACGTGGGGAACTTCTTCACGTCCCTGGAGATGATGGGGATCACGCTGACGGTCATGAAGCTCGACGACGAGCTCAGGCAGCTCCTCGACATGGAGTGCTACTCCATGGGGCTCCGTCAGAACGCGGTCTGAGGGTGGCGGCATGAAGTCAGGCTTCGAGAATGCCCGCAGCCGGGTCATCGTGGAGGACCTCGTGGACGTGATCCGGGAGCACCGCGTAGAGCTGAGCCAGATCGACGGAGCCATCGGAGACGGGGACCATGGGATCAACATGGCAAAAGGCTTCTCAATGGCCGCGGAGCGGATCGGGCCGTCGGCGAGCTTCACGGGAGCCCTCAAGGTCGTCGGAGACGTCCTGATGACCGAGATCGGCGGCGCCATGGGGCCGCTCTACGGAGGGTTTTTCAGGGGAATGGCAAAGGCGGGCGCCGGAAAGGACGTCATCGACGCGCCCGTCTTTGCGGCGATGCTGGACGAGGCAAGCGCGGCAATTCAGCGCATGGGTGAGGCGAAGGTCGGAGACAAGACGCTCGTCGACACCCTTGACCCGGCGGTCAAGGCATTCCACTCCGCGGTTTCCGCGGGCGCCTCCTTTGCCGGCGCCCTTTCGGAGATGTCTGTCGCCGCTGAAAAAGGAAGAAACTCCACGATATCCCTCGTGGCCAAGGTCGGACGCTCGGCGCGCCTGGGAGAGAGAAGCAGGGGCGCGCTGGACGCCGGCGCCGCTTCCTGCTGTCTCATCCTCCAGTCCATGGCGCGGAGCATCACGGCCCTCCTTTCCTGAGGGCCGGTGAAGCCCGCTCGGAACCTGAACCTTCTCGGGACCTGAACCCGTTTTGGGTCGATAGCTGTTTGGGGCCGAAGCCTATTCCAGAGAGAACGGCGGGTACACGTCCGTCACGAGGAGGAATGCGTACGCGCTCACCCGCAGCCCCCAGCGGCCCACGCCGACGACGAAATCGAAGAACCCGCGTGGATAGCGGCCCGTGAAGAGGATTGCGAACCAGGAAATGAAAATACAGAATGCCGCTGCGATCCCAAGGAAAGAGAGCAGGAACAGGTGTGGAATGGCGAGGAACCACTTGATCAGGGGCATGCCGCGCCGCAGATCCTTTTCCACGTTCGGGAAAGGTATCGTGATGTGCACGGACTGTTCACGCTCCGTGGAAGGGAACTGGTCTGTGATCAGGGCCGCGTAGGCCCCAACGCGCGCGGAGAACTTCGTCAGGTTCACGTTCCAGTCGAACCACCAGCGCGGATACGTGCCGCGGAACAGGATCATGAGCAGCGTAGGGAGGAAGAGGATCGAGATTCCTGAGCCTCCCCCCTGCGCCCCGGTGATGAGCGCCAGGATCACCGCCGGGGGAATGAGGAGGATCCCCCGGAAGAAGGTGGAAAGCCTGTTGAACGCCCGGGGGTACTCAACGGTCAGCGTCACCGGGTACTTCAAACTCGTCTTCGTGCTCGACTTTGCCATGAGGCCTCCTTTTGCCCGGCAAGTCTAGCCCTGGGCGCCTGGTTGTCAAGCAGAAGCGGCGGGGTGCCGTTGACAAACCGCCGAGAGGGGATAGACTCTCCCGTCACGGATCGAAGTGATGAGCAAGCTGCTCGTGATGGAAGGGATCACAAAATCCTTTTACGGCGTCAAGGTCCTGAAAAGCGTCGATTTCGAGCTGGACCGGGGAGAAGTCCACGTCCTCCTTGGTGAGAATGGCGCCGGGAAGTCCACGCTCATGAAGATTCTCTGCGGCGCGTACACGTTGGACTCGGGCTCCATCACGATTGACGGCTCCCGGATTGACCTTGCGGGATACGACCCGAAGAGGGCGGAGGACCTGGGCGTCGTCACCGTCTACCAGAACTTCCACCTCATTCCCCACCTCAGCGTCAGCGAGAACCTTTCCCTCGGCAGATTCACTCACCGGCGAGGTCTCATCCGCTGGAAGGAGGTTCACGAGCATGCCCGCCAGGTGCTGGACAGGATCGACTTTCCCGTGGATCCGCGCACCCGGGTGCGGGAACTGCCTGTCTCCCAGAAA
Source organism: Spirochaetia bacterium (assembly GCA_035542415.1). Classification (GTDB taxonomy): domain Bacteria; phylum Spirochaetota; class Spirochaetia; order SZUA-6; family Fen-1364; genus Fen-1364. The sequence goes on along the minus strand of DATKLM010000058.1, from coordinate 1,127 downwards.
CAGATGCTGGAGATCGCTATCGCCCTGTCGAAAAACGCGAAAATCCTCATCATGGACGAACCGACAGCGGCGTTGAGCCGGAAGGAGACGGAGAACCTGTTCCGGACGATTGCCGACATCAAGTCCACGGGAGTCGGGATCATCTACATCTCCCACAAACTAGAAGAAGTGAAGCAGGTTGGAGACCGCATCACCGTGCTGAGAGACGGGCTGTCAATTTCCACGCTGCCCACCCGGGACGCGGACCTGAATAGCATCATCGCGCTGATGATCGGCAAGGACCTCACGCGGACCCGCCGCGACTCAACCACGGCTGGGAACAGCGCCGCCTTCGAGGCCCGGAGCATCGTGAACCGCAACCTCGCACGACCGATCAGCTTCTCCGTGAGGAAGGGAGAGATTCTGGGCGTCACGGGGCTTGTCGGCTCGGGCAAAACGGAGCTGGCGCGGGCACTCTTCGGGATCGACCGGCTGAGCGGGGGCGGCCTTCTTCTGGACGGCAGGGCCGTGCAGATCGATTCACCAAAGAGAGCCGTCAGCCAGGGGATCGGCTACCTTTCGGAGGACCGAGACACCGACGGCCTGTGCCTCAACATGGGCGTGAAGGAAAACGTTTCCCTCGTCCTTCTGTCAAAGCTGCGCACCCTGTTTTTCAGCGTCGCGGCGGAACGGCGGACCGTAGAGGAGCTCGTGACATCCATCGGCCTGAAGATCGCCGGCCTGTCCCAGCAGGTGAAGTATCTCAGCGGGGGCAACAAGCAGAAGGTGGTGTTCGGAAAGTGGCTCACGGCGAAATGCCGACTTCTGATTCTCGACGAGCCGACCATGGGCATTGACGTCGGGGCGCGGGGGGACATCTACGGGCTCATCCGCCGGTTCGTCGAGCAGAAGGATCGGGCCGTGATCTTCATCTCGAGCGACGTCGACGAGATCCTCGAGGTCTCCGACCGGATCCTGGTGATGTCGGGCGGGCAGATCGCCGCGGAGCTCGATTCCGGGACCGCGACCAAGCAGGAAATCATGCGCCACAGCACGCGGATTGCACAGGGAGCTGAATGAGATGGGAGATTCGAGGCAGGCGGGAACGGGTGAAACGCGGCGGGCAGCGGCGGGCCTGCGAAGACTGG
>DATKLM010000057.1:0-30538 GCA_035542415.1 Spirochaetia bacterium | reverse complement strand
GATTCTCTCAGCTATCGACTCTCAGTTGGTTGCTTCTTCAAACTAACACCATTGGATCACAGCAATATCTGGTTGTCAAGAAAAATCTTTGAAAAAGAGCTATTTTCTTGTTGATCAATTCCGTGCTGTCTGATATTCTAGGTTGATAGAAGAAACTTACCTTTATGAGAGATATTGACTTCCTACTGAAAAAGGGAACCAGCCCCCTCAACCTGTACAGGGTACTTCGCTCCGTCTGGACTTCGCCGGGAGTGAGCAGGAGCGAGATCTCCCAGGCTCTCCGGCTCGACAAATCCACGGTGAGCAAGATCGTTTCCGAGCTCATTCAGCGGGAAATCATTGAGGAGTCCGCAGAAGGAGATGCCAGTGAGAAAGGGGGCCGCAAGCCGGTTTTCCTCACCGTGCGCAAGGATTTCGGATGCGTGGTCGGCATCGAGATCCAGACGGAGAAGTATACGGCAGTCGCGGTTGACCTCGACGGGGCTGTTCAGTACTCCCGTTCGGAGCCCATTGTCGCGGACGGCAAACAGCTGCCATCCGTGTTCCTCGACATCATGAGCGAGGTGTCCCTGGATCTCGAGGCACGGGGGCTGGTGCCGCTGGGCATCGGCGTCGGCGTGTCGGGGATCGTGGATTCCGCGCACGGCATCATCCAGCAGTCCCTCCCTCTCGGCATATCGTCTCCGGTGGACTTCTACTCCTCCGGGGCGCGGCTCCTCGGAAAGCCCCTGAGCATTGACAACGATGCCAACTGCTGCTGCTGGGCGGAGCTCGTGAGGAACCGCCGGGCGCGCCCGCGGGAGTTCCTCTTCCTCCTCGGTGAGTTCCGCAAGGAGCGCGTGGAGGACGTGAACGGCGGGGGCGTCTCCGTCGGCATGGGCCTCGTCATCGGCGGCCGGGTGCACCTCGGCGCGAGCTGCTCCGCGGGAGAGTTTCGAAGCGTCTTCCGCACGGCGGAGACCAAGAGCCAGTTCTCCCTGCCGGATGAGACCATGCGGCTGGCTGCGCGTGATGAGGGGGCGTTCCGCGAGGTGGCGCGGGAGATCGGCCGCAACGTCGCGCTCCTCGTCAACACGCTGGACCTGTCCCATGTGTTCATCGGGGGCAGCATCGAGAGGTATCGGTCCATCCTCATCCCGGTGATCGAGGAGGAGGTCCGGCGGAACTGGCCGTACGGGGACAAGGCGCTGACCATCGAGCTGTCGGAGCTGGGAGAGCAGATCGTCGCGTACGGCGCCGCCTCCATGTTCCTGGAGCGCCTGTTCTCCCTCCCCGAGATCGAAGAAGTTTCTGCCCGGGGAGCCTGACGCCGTGCGCTGCGGGTACTTCGACGACGCCGCGCGGGAGTACGTCATCACGGACCCGCGCACCCCGGTCAAGTGGATCAACTACGTCGGATCACTGGACTTCGGCGGATTCGTGGATCACACCGGCGGCGCCCTGCTGTGCCGCGGCGACCCGGCCACCAATCGCATCACCCGGTACCTCGCCCTGCAGCCCGCCTCTGACTTCAAGGGGACCACGTTGTATCTGCGCGTCCGGCGCGGGGACAGTCCAGCGGTCCTCACTCCTTTCTTCGTTCCCGGCCTGGCGCCGCTGGACGCCTTCGAGTGCCACATCGGGCTCGGCTTCACAAGGATCGTTTCCGAATCGCACGGCGTGAGGGTTTCCACGGTATTCTTCGTTCCCCCGGAGGAGCGCCGCTTGATCATCGACATCCGCGTCACGAACGCGGGCAGCGGTCCCGTGGACGTGGATGCGATCCCGGTGGCTGAATACACTCACTTCGACGCTCTGAAGCAGCTCACGAACGCGGACTGGGTGCCGCAGACCATGCAGAGCCGCGCCGCGCGGGAGGACGGCGGCTTCGTCGTCCTGTCCCAATACGCCTTCATGATGCGCGACACGCGCGTGAACTACATGGCCTCCAGCCTTCCAGCCTCCTCTTTCGAGTCGGACCGCCGGCTGTTCCTCGGGGACAACGAGTACGGCACGTGGGCGGCGCCGGCGGCGATGCGGCAGGCCGAGCTTTCCAACACGGAGGCCAACCGCGGGGACAACCTCGGCGCGCTGATGCATCACCTCGGGACCATCGCGCCAGGCGACCAGCGCCGGCTGATCGTGCAGATCGGCCAGGCGTCAAGCGTGGCGGAAGCGCTGGTCGGGATCCAGAGCTTCCGGGACCCTTCTGTCGTTGACGCCGCCTTTTCCGCGCTTTCGCGGTTCTGGGATGGCCTGCTCTCCCGCCAGCAGGTTTGCACGCCGGATCCGGACGCGGACCGGATGCTGAACATCCACAACCCGCGCCAGTGCCACGTCACCCTGACGTGGTCCCGCTACCTGTCCCTGTACCAGCTGGGCTACGGGGAGCGGGGAATCGGCTTTCGTGATTCGGCCCAGGATGCCATGGGCGTGCTCGCCCTGGAGCCCGCGCGCTCACGGGAGCTGCTGGGCAGGCTCATCAGCGTGCAGAAGCGGGCCGGAAACGCGATGCACCAGTTCAATCCCGCCACCATGGAAGGGAGCATGGGAGACGCACAGGAACGGGAGGACCGGCCCCAGTACTACAGCGATGACCATCTCTGGATCGTCCTTGCCGTCGCGGAGTACCTGAAGGAAACGGGTGACTTCGCGTTTCTCTCCGAGACGCTCCCCTTCTACGACAAGGACAGGTCCGGCGCGCCCCTGGAGAGCGCCACGGCGAAAGAGCACCTGGCGCGCGCCGTTGCCTTCACGCGGGCGGACCTCGGAAAGCACGGCCTGCCGCTCCTCGGCTTCGCGGACTGGAACGACACGGTGAACCTGGCGCCCGGCGCGGAGTCTCTCTTCACGGCGAACCTGTACGGCGCGGCCCTGCGGGAGCTTGCGGGTCTTCTCCGCTTTCTGGGCGACAAGGCCGCGGCGGCCGACTGCACGTCGTGGTACGACGACATGAGGGCCAGCTTCAACGCCCACGCGTGGGACGGGGACTGGTACGTTCGGTACTTCGACGCGGACGGGACCCCGCTGGGCTCGCGCGTGAGTGAGCACGGCCGTATCTACATCAACGCGCAGTCGTGGCCAGTCATCTCGGGATTCGCCACGCCAGAGCGCGCCGAAAAGGCGCTGGCATCCCTGCGCTCTCAGCTCAACACCCGCTTCGGAATCAAGATTTCCGCGCCCGGATTCAATGGCTTCGATCCAGCCAAGGGCGGCATGACTACCTACCCTCCCGGGGCAAAGGAGAACTGCGGCATCTTCCTGCACACGAACCCGTGGGTGATGATCGCGGAGGCAATCAGGGGAAACGGCGATCGCGCCTGGGAGTACTACTGCCAGATCAATCCCGCCGCGCGTAACGACCAGATCGAGCTCTACGAGTGCGAGCCGTGGGTGTACGCGCAGAACATCCTTGGCGACGAGCACCCCCAGTTCGGCCTGGCGCGCAATTCCTGGCTCTCCGGAACAGCCTCCTGGGTCTACCAGGCAGCGACGAAGTACATCCTGGGAGTGCGGCCGGAGTATGAGGGGCTGCGGATCGATCCCTGCATCCCGTCGCGCTGGGACGGATTCGAGGTCCGGAGGGCGTTCCGCGGCGCGCGCTATAATATCTCCGTGCGCAACCCGCGCCACGTCAGCAGGGGCGTCGCTTCCCTCACCGTGGACGGCACGCCTGTCTCCGGCGGGATCGTTCCTGCCTTCCCGGACGGGGAGCGTCACATCGTCGAGGCTGTCCTGGGCTGAGGCCTACGCCTGGTCTGATCTCTCCGACAGTTTTCTCTTCAGACGCGACGCCCGGCGCCGTATTTCCTCCCTGCTGCCCGGGGAGAGCGGCAGCTCCCAGGATGTGATCATCTGCACGATCTGAAGCGCGCCCCCGGGATCCCGCAGCCGGTGCTCGAGGTGCTTTGCAAGCTCTACTGCCGCGAAGAGGCTTCGTGAGCCCGAGAGAATGGACTCCCAGATCTGCACGGCCCGGTCCCACTCGCCGAGCCTCTTGAGGTGCAGGCTGAGAACCGCGCCGGCTTCGAGGCTTCCCCGGCGGAACGCTTCCTCCAGCACCGCGGCGCCGCCCTCTTCGGATCTACGCAGCAGCCATCGCCCCAGCGCCGGTGCATCCACGGGCGTCGAAACGTCCGCGCCGCGGTAGATGTCGCCAATGATGCGGTACATCCGAACCAGCGACGTGATGTCCGTGAGGTTGTGCTGAAAAACCACCGGAAGGATTCCCAACGATCCGGTGCGGAGAAACTGCAGCCAGACGAGCGGAATGTCCTCACCGGCAACGTCCACCTCGCGGTTCACCCCGAGGATCTCCCTCTCGATGGAGGTGAGGCTGCAGTCCCGGGTGACGGCGCGCCACAGCCGCCGCGCGTGGTGCAGCAGGTCCACCTGCGCTCCGCGGTCCAGCTGCATTCCGTTCATCAGGAAGCGCGACGTGAGCAGGTGGCTGTCAAAAGCCTTTCCATTGTAGGAGACCCATGCAGGAAAGGGACGCAGAAGCGCCCGCACGGCCTCGAGAAACGCCGGCTCTCCGGGGAAGTCAGACAGGAACAGCTGCTCCACCACGAGGTCCGGTCCTTCACACCACGCGGCCCCGAAGAGAAAGATGACGTTGCCCGAGCCGCCGGAGAGTCCCGTGGTTTCCGTGTCGTAGAAGACGATCTGGCCGGGATCCACAGCCTCCGGAGAGAAGGAGGGAGCCCAGACATCGACGGCTCCCCCGGAAACCCAGGAGCGGCGGCGATAGAGGAACTCTCCCTCTCGTTTCCAATCCGGAAATCTCGGGTCGAACCCGGGTATCGAGATTTCCTCCGGGGCCTTCGGCGCCGCCGGCTCGTCATGGTGCCTGAGGTAGTCGACCCGTCTCCGCGTGCGCGGCGCTTCGTCCGCCATCATTCTCCCATGGATGCCGTCCACCCGGCGAGAAACTCGCGCACGGCGGATTTCGCATTTCCCGCCGACGGCGTACCCGACGTCATTCCCGCCGACGGCGTACCCGACGTCATTCCGGCAGAGCCCTGCTCCGCGTCCGGGGCCCCGATGCAGGACGGGCACCCGTTGGAGCACGGGCATCGGTCAATGACCTCGAAGGCGCCGCGCGCGATGAGGGGAAGGTTCCTGAGGAATCCCTCCGACAGGCCAATCCCGCCGGGGCACTGGTCGTAAACGTAGAGGCTCGGGCTCTCGAAATGAGGGTCGCGCACGCGCTCGGCGACCCCGATGTCGCGCGGATCGCAGAGGAGGAACACCGGTGCCACGGTCCGCAGGAGGGCGCCGAGCCTCTGAACGACGATCCCCCGGGCCGCATCCCCGAACCCCGCGAGCTTCCTGCCGGCAGCGGTGGCCTCATCGAAGAGGAGCACGACCGAGCGGGTGTGCATCTCGTCCGGCGGCAGCGCGATATCGCCGTAGCCGACGTTCTCGTTCGTGTGGTACTTGAGCTTCTTGAACTTCGTTGCCTGCGTGCGGACCAGGATGTCCCCGAGCACAACCCGGATCCCGGCTTCCACCCTCTCTTCGTCCTGGGCAAGCACCTTGATGTCCGTCTTCACGATGGAATCCGTCCAATAGTCGGTATCCGTGGTCTCCACGAAGCAGCGGCGGTTCTCCAGGTCCAGCTTCGTCACGACGAACTGGTCCCCGAGGTGGATGTAGATGGCGTGGTCGAACACGAGGAGCTTTGCCGACGGGAGGTCCATTTCCCCGATCACCTCGTCCCGGCCTTTCGTGGTGTCGACGATGACGACGTTCTCCGGCGTGGAGGTGCGCAGGGAAACGTTCTCCGCGGGATAGGAACGGTCCGCCCAGTACCACTTGCCGCCGGCGTGCCGCACCACGCCCTGCTCGGAGAGATAGTCCAGCAGGTCCCGCGAGCCGTCTCCGAACGCTTCCCCCTCCGCGAAGGGCAGCTCGAAGACCGCGCACTTCAGCTGGTCGGTCTGGATGAACACGTTGCCCGGGTCGATGTAGCCGTTCTCCGGTGAGCGGGAGAAGAAGTATTCAGGGTGCTGGATCACGAACTGGTCCGTCGGGGATGAGGAAGCGACGAGGATGGAGAGGGACACCGTGGCGCGCCGGCCCGCCCGGCCTGCCTGCTGCCACGAGGAAGCGATGGTGCCGGGGAACCCGGCGAGAACGGAGGCGTCCAGTCCGCCGATGTCTATGCCGAGCTCCAGCGCGTTTGTGGAGACCACTCCCTGGATGCTTCCGTCCCGCAGGCCCTTCTCGATGGCGCGCCGTTCGTTGGGCAGGTACCCGCCCCGGTAGGACTGCACCGTGATGCCGTGATTGTCCGTGTAAAAGCTCTTCAGCGAATCACGGATGTACGAGGCAATCAACTCCGTTCGAACGCGCGAGCGCGCGAACACGATCGTCTTCACGCCCATCTTCAGGAGACGTGACGCGATCCTCTGGCACTCCAGGACAACGCTCCGGCGGATCCCCTGGACCCGGTCCACGAGCGGAGGATTGTACAGGACGAAGTGCCGCTCTCCGGAAGGGGCCCCGTTCTCATCGATGAGCGTCACCTCCTGCTCGAGGATCCGCCGGGCCAGCTCATGGGGGTTTCCGATGGTTGCCGAGCAGCAGATGAACACCGGCGACGCCCCGTGAAACGCCGCGATCCTGCGCAGCCGGCGGATGACGCTCGTCATGTGGGAGCCGAACACGCCGCGGTAGGAGTGCATCTCGTCGATCACGATGTACTTCAGGTGGGAAAGCGCCTTGATCCACTTCGTATGGTTGGGAAGGATCCCCGTGTGCAGCATGTCGGGGTTCGTGATGATGATGCGGCCCTCGTCTCGCGCGGAGATCCGGATGGAGCCGGGGGTGTCGCCGTCATACGTGAACACCTTGACGGGGATCTCGCCGCCCAGGACGACCTCGGCGAGCTCGGACTGCTGGTCCTGGGACAGCGCCTTTGTCGGGAAGAGGTACAGTGCGCGCGCGTCCGGGTCGTCCAGGAGGGCCTGGAGGACGGGGAGGTTGTACGCCAGGGTCTTTCCGGACGCCGTGGGACTCACCAGGACGACGTTCCTGCCGGCCCGGACTTCCTTCCACGTGGCAAGCTGGTGGCTGTAGATGCGCGTGATCCCGCGGGAACGGAGCGCGGTCCGGATGCGGTCATCCACGTCCCCGGGGATTTCCGCGTAGGTGCCCTCCCGCGCGGGAACGACCTCCCAATGCGTGACCCTCTCCCGGAACTCGGGATCCGCGCGAAGCTGACGGATGACGTCGGTGAGCATCCCCCTCCCCCAGCCGCCGAGTGTACCACGGCCGCCCGGACACGGACAACCTGCCGCGTCCGGGGCCGGCCTTGACCGCGGCAACCGGCCGGGCTTACAATTTCCGCGCGAGGAACGATCGTGGAGAGGATCATTTCGATCGTGCTGGGAGGCGGCAAGGGACAGCGGCTCTATCCCCTGACGGCGCAGCGTTCGAAGCCCGCCGTCCCCTTCGGGGGGAAGTTCCGCATCGTCGACATCCCGATCTCCAATTCCATGCACGCCGGGATGCGGAAGATCTTCGTCCTCACGCAGTTCAACTCGGCGTCCCTGCACAAGCACATCAACTCCACGTACCGATTCGACACGTTCAGCAAGGGTTTCGTCGAGCTGCTCGCGGCGGAGCAGACCCCGCAGTCCAGCGACTGGTACCAGGGCACGGCGGACGCCGTGCGGAAGAACTTCGTCCACTTCGAGGACCATTCCCCCACCCACTACGCCGTGCTCTCCGGAGACCAGCTGTACAGCATGGACCTGCGGGAAATGTTCCGGACCCACGAGGATCTCGGGGCCGACGTCACCATCGCCTCCATCCCCGTGGTTCGCGACAAGGCGAGCGGCCTGGGGATCCTCCAGGCGGACGCCGGCTACCGGATCACCCGGTTCATAGAGAAGCCGGCGCGGGACAAGGACATCTCCGACCTTGCCGTCCCGGCCGTCATCCGGGCCCGTGAGGAGCTGGATGAAGAGGAAGACCTCTTCCTGGCGTCCATGGGCATCTACATTTTCAACGCGGGCGCCCTGAGGAACGCCCTGGACAACGCGTTCACGGATTTCGGCTCGGAGATCATCCCCTCCCTGATCGATCGGATGAAGGTCTTCACGTACATCTTTGACGGTTACTGGGAGGACATCGGGACCATCAAGAGCTTCTACGACGCGAACATCAACCTCGCCTCCATCAACCCGGCGTTCAACCTCTACGAGGAAGACACCCCAATCTTCACTCACCGCCGCGATCTCCCTCCCTCCAAGATCAACTACAGCACGATCTCCCAGTCCCTTGCCGCGGAGGGAAGCATCATCACGAACGCCAACATCGCAAACTCCATCGTGGGCATCCGCACCATCATTGAGAGCGGGGCGAACCTCGATGGCGTGGTCTGCATGGGCGCGGACTGGTACGAGACAGCGGAGGAGAGAGAGGCCAATCGCGCAGCCGGGAAGCCGAATATCGGCATCGGCCAGGGCTGCATCATCAAGCGGGCCATCATCGACAAGAACGCGCGCATCGGGGACAACTGCCGCATCGGCATTGATGCCCTGCCCCGCCATGACGGGGACTTCGCAAAGTACTCCATCAGGGACGGGATCATCGTCATTCCCAAGGGAACGGTTTTCAATCCGGGAACCGTGATCTGAGCCGTCCCGCGAGGGCTTCCATGAGAAAAGCGAAGGCCCGCAGCGTGTCGGGCCGAAGCCGCGCTGACCGGATCTTCTTCGAACATTCAGCCTCTTCCATCTGGGAAGAAGACATCGCCGGGCTGCTGTCCCTGATTGCAGGCTGGAAGGCGCGCGGCATCCGCGATCTTCGGGCCTACCTCTCCAGCCATCTCGGAATCCTTCGCAAGGCCATCCGGTCGATCACGGTGGTCGACGTCAATGCCGCGACACTCCATTTGTACGGCGCGACCGACAAGAAGCAGCTGCTCGGTCCTCTCGGGGAAACCATAGACTCTGAAACGCTGCCCAGCCGCATCGAGCTGATCCTTGCCATCGCCGAATGCCGTCGCGAAGTGCAATACGAGTCGATGGCCCGCACCCTCGGGGGGAACCGGATCGACGTCCTGGTCCAGGCCCGGATTCCGACCCCGGGGGATCCCTATCCGTACATGCTCGTCACCGTCACGGATATCACCGAGCGCAAACGCCTGGAGGAAAGGATCAATCAGGAGCGGGGCCTCCTCCTCTCCCTGATCAACAACTCCCCGGATCCCTTCTTCTACAAGGACAAGGAAGGCCGCTTCCTCCTCGTCAATCGCGCTTTCGCGGACCTGACGGGGCTCGCCGAACCGGATGACGCGTTGGGAAAGAACGACTTCGACCTCGTTCCCCCCGAGATTGCGGAGAAGTACCGCGCGGACGACCGGGCAGTGATGGACTCCGGCGTTCCGAGCTCCGACATCGAGGAGGAGCACGTCCGGAATGACGGCACGCGCCGCTGGCTCCTGACCCGCAAGGTGCCCATCATGGACGCGATGGACCAGGTGATCGGCCTCCTGGGAACTTCCCGAGACGTCACTTCCAGAAAGCAGGCGGAGATCGCCCTGGCGAAGGAGCGGGCGATCCTGAACGCCCTTATGGACACCATCCCCGACCACATCTACTTCAAGGACCTGCAGAGCCGCTTCATTCTCAACAACAGGGCGGACGCGCTTGACATGGGGGAACCGGACCCCAAGAACCTGCTCGGAAAGACGGACTTCGACTATTTCGCGAAAGAGCATGCGCAGAAGGCCTATGACGACGAGCGGCGGATCATCAGCACGGGCGTGCCTCTGGTCAACGAGCTGGAGGAAGAGACCTGGCCGGACCGGCCGTCGAAGTGGGTTTCCACGACGAAGATGCCGCTGCGCAACGACAGCGGGGAGATCGTCGGCACGTTAGGCATTTCCCGCGACGTGACGGAGCAGAGACGCATGATCGAGGCGCTCGAGGAGGCCCAGAAGTACGCGGAGAGCCTCATTCAGACCGCGAACATCATCGTCGTCGGAATGGACCCGGAGCTGCGGATCAACGCGTTCAACGAGATGGCGGAGATCATCACCGGGTACAAACGCGCAGAGCTGGAAGGGCGCTTCATGTTCGAGGTGCTGACGCCCCCGGACCGCTATCCCGAGGTGTGGACCCGGATGCGCGGTCTCATGCGCACGGGCCTTCCCCGGGTGTTCGAGAGCCCCATCCTCACCCGCAGCGGGGAAGAGCGGCACATCATCTGGCACATCAGCGAGGTCCGCAAGCACGGGGCCCCGGCCGGATCGATCGGGTTCGGCCTGGACGTCACGGAGCGTCGACGGGTGGAAGAGCAGAGCCTCCTCCTCGCCACGCTCGTCGAATCATCCCATGACGCGATCATCGGAACAGACGGGAACGCAATCGTGATCTCCTGGAACCGCGGGGCGGAAATCGTGTACGGATACAAGGCCGCGGACATGATCGGCAAATCCGCGAACGCAATCATCCCGCCGGAGCGCCTGGAGGAAGCCCGCGCCTACCGGGAGCGGGTTCTCCGGGGTGAAGACGTCGCGCGGTTTGAAACCCAGCGCATTCACCGGGACGGCCGGCTGATTTTCGTCAGCCTGACCCTCTTCCCCATCCGCAACGCGCAGCGGGCCATCACGGGAATCGGCTCCGTCTCCAGCGACGTCACTGCGCAGAAGGCGCTCCAGGCCCAGCTGATCCGCGCGCAGAGGCTGGAAAGCCTGGCAACGCTCGCCATGGGAATCGCGCACCAGTTCAACAACATCAACACGGTCATCCGGGGCTATCTCGACATCCTGGCCGCCGACGGCAGCCTCGCTTCCGCGGCGCACGGCTATGTCGAAGGCGCGCTGAGATCTCTGGAAAGGTCCATCTCCATCACGGAGCGGCTCCAGGGTCTGACGAGCAGTTCACCCTCCGCGCTTGAGGACATCGATCTGGCCGCCGTCATCCAGTCCCTTCTCCCGCTGTACGAGAAGCGCTTCGAGGAGGAGAAGGCCGGCGTAACGACGGACTTCACGGAGCGGGCGCTGGCGCGGGCAAACCGCTCTCTTCTGGGCTTCGTGCTGGGAAGCCTTCTCACGAACGCGCTTCACGCGCTGCTGGATCGGCCGTCCCGCGCCATCAGGATCAGGACGCGGGCCGCGGCGGGGCTTGCGGGACTGGAGGTGAGCGACACCGGCTGCGGCATCCGCCCGGAGGACCAGCCCCGCATCTTCACGCCGTTCTTCACGACGAAGGGAGAATGGGCGGAGCCCGGCTCGTCCCAGGCGCGCCTGAAGGGTGTGGGCCTCAGCCTGGCAGTGAGCCAGAGCACCATTGCGGAGCTCGGCGGCTGGATCGAAGTGGAAAGCGTGGCGCAGGAGGGCTCGACGTTCCGCGTATGGCTGCCGGCCGCGGCGGCGCCGCAGCTTTAGGCCAGCCGGTCCGGCGTGACGATCCCGAGCGCCTTGTCGAGCCTGAAGCGCACGCGGCTCGTCGAGCCCGAGAGCACCAGGGGAACGTGGCAGATCTCGATGTAGACGCCGGGGTGCGCCTCCCCGCGCACTTCCACGGCCGCGCTCTCGTCCTTGTGCAGAGACGCCACAAGGGACCTTGCAGAATCGTTCAGTGTGCGGATGGCGGTCTTGAGCTTGCCCTGCAGCGCGACAAGCTTCTCATCCGGGCGGCCGCCGGCTGACGCGAGGGTCGTCTCCACCTGCTTGAGCTTCGTTGCGAGCGCGATGTTCTGGTCCCGGATCCAGGTGAGCTTCTGCTGGACCGCGTAGTCCGTGCCGCAGTGGACTTCCGTCTTCGCCCCGGCGGTGCTCCCGAGCTGATTGGTGGAGACGCCTTTCTGCGCCGTGATCTTCCCTCCGATGATGACGCCCCGGGGCCCGGTGATCACTTTGCCCAGCGTGCAGATCACGGAGTTCAGGCAGCCGGTGGAAACCGTCACGTCGCCGCGGGCTTCCACGTAGCAGTTCTCGATGAACTTGGCGCGTACGGCTCCGCCCACCTTCACCGCTCCGTGCATCCGCCCCAGGATGCCCTGCCCTGTCTCGAGATCTCCTCCGCAGACCACCTCGGTGGCATCGATCAGCCGGGCGCAGAACAGCGCCCCCCCTGCCTTGACCTTGAAGCCCTGCTTGATCGCTCCCTTGACGATCACGTCGCCGGGAAAATCGATATGCCCGGTGGAGAAGTCCACGTCCGCGGGGATCTCCAGGACCTCGCTCACCCAGAACGATCCCTCCCCCGGCACGAATCTGCCGTCACAGGCGGCGACGACAACCCCGGCTTCCACGGCGGTGTTCTTCCCCGGCTTCAGAGAGTCCCCCGGCGCTTTCCCGTAGGCAACGACAGCGCCGGTGACATCGATCCCGGAGACCCCCTCGGTGCGCGGAGTGACCCGCGCCAGGGCATCCCCCTTTTTGACCATGACGAACGGGCTGATCGCCTTGAAGTCCACGGCAGCGCCGGCAGGCGCCTTGGCTTCACCTTTCTTCAAGAGAGATTCCTCGATGGCGATGCTTGAGGGCAGCTCATCCACGGGCTTTCGGCCGCGGGCCACCTCGATGTCGCGCTGAGAGACCCGGGTGGTGTTGCAGGCGGCGATGGCGGACCTCACCAGGTCCCAGTCGATCCCGAACCGCAGTCCCTTGGCAATGACCAGTTCCTGGACCTCGCGGAAGTTGATCGGCTTTCCGTCCCCCACGGGGGGGACAAACGCGGCCCGGGCGGACATCCGGTCGTCAGAGATACGCACCTCCGCGTACCCGTCCGCGCTCTGCGCCTGCTCTGCCTCCAGGGCGGCAAGCTCCTGCCTCCCCGCGGAGGCCGCGGCACCGGCGAGCGCCTCCGTTTCGGCGCCGCGTGACTGCCCCGGGAGCGGTACGCCCTGCGCTCCGCGCAGGACCTGTTCCGATTCCCGGATCAGGTTTTCGTACGCGTGCTGGTCGGAGCGCGGCATGGATCTCAATCCTTCAGGAAGTCGATGATCTTCGCTATCTCGAATGGCTTCTTGAGCAGGCCGACGGCCCCCGCTTCCAGCGCCCGGGCGGCAAGAGGATCGTTGGGGTAGCCGGTGATGACGAGGACCTTCGCTTCTGCCTTTGCCTTGTGAATGCCTTCGGTGACCTCCGCGCCGTTCATGCCGGGCATGCGGACGTCCACGAGGATCAGGTCGTACTCCCCGTTCACGGCTTCGTCCAGTCCAGCGGCGGCATCGGAGAAGACCTTCACGGCGTAGCCCATGTCCTCAAAGATGATCTTGATGGCGTCGAGGATCATTGTTTCATCGTCGATAACGAGGATCTTCTTCATTGCCTCAAAGTATACTCAGGGAACCGGCCGCCCTCAAGTCAGAAGGGAGAGTCTCTCCCTGATGAACTCCGACTTCTCCCGCAGGCCGATAGCCCCTGTCCGCATGATGAGGAAGTTGGGCCTCTTCGGATCCAGCGTGATCCGCCCGGCACTTTCCTTGACCATGCGCACCACGCGGTCCACGGAGATGCGCGAAAGCCGGGAGAACTCGATGGACAGCTCTCCCTTTTCCTCTCGGATCGACGTGATGAACAGCTTTCCGCAGATGACGCGGATCTCCGCCAGCGCCAGGACGCTGTGCACCTCGTCCGGCACGGGACCGAAGCGGTCCTCGATCTCCCGGTAGACCTTGTCGAACTCGTCGTCCGTGGAGATGCCCGCGATCTTTTTATAGACCTCCATCTTCTCCATGGCGTCGGGAATGTAGGAGTCGGGAATGAAGCCCGAGTACTCCAGGTCCATGTAGACCTCGGGCGCCTCCTGCCGGTCTGACTTCGAGAGGGCAGCCACCGCTTCGTCCAGCATCTTGAGGTACAGGTCGTAGCCCACGGAGAGGATGTAGCCGTGCTGCTCGCGGCCCAGGATGTTGCCGGCGCCTCGGATCTCCAGGTCCTTGAGCGCAATGCGGAATCCCGAGCCCAGCTCCGTGTTGTCCGAAATGATGCGAAGGCGCTTCATCGCCACTTCGCTGAGGCTGCGCCGGTCCGGATAGAGCAGGTACGCGTAGGCGGGAATGCCTGCCCGTCCGACCCTGCCTCTGAGCTGGTACAGCTGGGCGATTCCCAGCATGTCGGCCCGGTCAATGATGATCGTGTTCACGTTGGGGATGTCCAGGCCGTTCTCGATGATCGTCGTAGAGAGCAGGAGCTGCCGCTCGCCGTGAACGAAGCTGCGCATCACTTCCTCCAGCTCATCCTCGTCCATCTGGCCGTGCCCGATGGCGATGGACACCTCGGGCACGAGCCTCTGGAGGAAGAGGTGGATCTCGCCGATCGTCTCGATCCGGTTGTGCAGGTAGTAGACCTGGCCGCCGCGGGCAATCTCCTCCCGCACCGCCCGCGCCACGAGCTCCTCGTTGAACTCCGTCACGTAGGTCTCGATGGGAAGCCTGTTCTGGGGCGCCGTGTTGAGGATGGACATGTCGCGCACCTTCATGAGTGACATGTTGAGCGTCCGCGGGATGGGGGTGGCCGTCAGGGTCAGGCAGTCCACCGAGCTCTTGATCTGCTTCAGCCTCTCCTTGTGCTTGACGCCGAAGCGCTGCTCCTCATCCACGATGAGCAGCCCGAGGTTCCGGAACTTCACGTCCTTCTGGATGAGGCGGTGGGTCCCGATGGCAATGTCGATCCTCCCGGCCGCAATGTCGGTGATGGCTCCGGAGAGCTCGGCGCGCGTGCGGAACCGCGAGAGCATGGCAAGCTTCGCCGGGAACCGGGCAAAACGCTCGCGGAATGTATCGTAGTGCTGCTCGACGAGAATCGTGGTGGGCGCAAGAAGCGCGACCTGCTTCCCGCCCATCATGGCCTTGAACGCGGCCCGCAGGGCGATCTCCGTTTTCCCGTACCCCACGTCTCCGCAGACGAGGCGATCCATGGCCACGGGGGCCTCCATGTCCCGCTTCACGTCCTCAATACAGCGCAGCTGGTCTTCCGTCTCCTCGTAGGGAAACGCGGCCTCGAACTCGCTCTGCCAGTCCGTGTCGGAGGGAAAGGCAAAGCCCGGTTCCGCCTTGCGCCGCGAGTACAGCTCCAGGAGCCCCTGGGCCAGCTCCTCCACGGCCTTCTTCGCCTTTTCCTTGCGCCTCTGCCAGCCCCTTCCCCCGAGCGAGTCCAGGCGCGGCTGCCGCCCTTCCTGCCCGATGTAGCGCTGGATGAGGTTGACCTGCTCGATGGGAATGAACAGCCGCTCCCCGTCGGCGTACTCCAGCGTGATGTAGTCCCGCTCGTTTGCGGCGGCCCGGATCCTCTCGATACCGTTGAACATCCCGATCCCGTGGTTCACGTGGACCACGAAATCCCCGGGAGAAAGCTCGACGAAGCTCTCGATGGCGGAGCTCTTCGCCGTGCCGACCGACCGCGGGATGCGCCGCTTCCTCCCGAAAATCTCCCCTTCCTGGATCACCAGGAGCTTCTGCTCGGGAAGAGTGAATCCCGCGGAGATGGCCTGCGGGAGGATCGTCACCGGGAGGTCCTTGAGGATGTGGCGCAGCCGTTCCGCCTGCACCTCGTACACGGCGAAGATGAACACCGTGTAGCCGTTCTTCAGCGCGGCCTCGATTTCCTCCCGGAAGAAGGTGAAGTTGCCGAAGAACGACCTCGGCTCATCCGAGGGAAGGAAGAACGACTGCTCGGTCCCCGAGGCGGGCGGAAGGTTCGAAAAGTCGATGCTCCGCGGCGCGCGCGAAAGAAGGTCCGCAAAGTCCAGGAGCACCCTCTGCGGCCCTGGCACGACGAGCTTCTTTGCGCGGGCCCGGCGGAAAAGCTCCAGGTACTCCTTGCGGAGCGCCGCGGACCCCGACCGCAGCCTTTCCTCGTCAACGAGGCACACCACGCCGGCTCGGCCGCCGGGTACGTCAGCGGGATCGAGATAGTCCATGAGTGAAGATGCCGACGGCAGGCACAGGGGATAGAACAGCTCGACGCCGCCGGCCTCCGGATCCTCCAGCAGGCGCGAGACCGTCTCCTCCACCTCCTTCGCGGAAAAACCCTGCTCCTTGAGGGCGGCCGCGAGAGAGGCGCGCTCATCGTCCCCGAGCACGACCTCGCGGCACGGGACGATGTCCACCATCTCGAGCTTTCCCGTGGAGCTCTGGTCCAGGGGATCGAAGGTGCGGATGTCGGAAACGGTGTCGAAGTCGAGAGTCAACCGGACCGCCTGGTCGCGGCCGGGAACGTAGACGTCGATGACCTCGCCGCGGATTGCCAGCTCACCGTGGATGGTCACGGTTGGCACGCGGAGGTAGCCTGAGCGGGACAGGCGGGCCGCAGTTTCCTGGGGGTCGAGCTTCTGGCCTCGGCGCACGGACAGCGTCAGAGCCGAGAGGTAGCGGGGATCGGGAACCGGGGTGAGCAGGGCGCGCAGCGGCGCAACCACGATGAGCTTCTCTCCCGAAGCCAGGCGCCAGAGGCTGGACACGCGGTCCCCGAAGATCGACGCGAGCGGGCTCGTCCCCTCGTAGGCCGCCGTGCCCCACCATGGGAAGAGCACGACGCGGCCCGCTCCCAGCGACTCGATGTCCTGGACAATCGCTTCCGCTTCCCTTTCCGTGGGCGTGACCACGAGGGAGGCGGCGCCGGAGGAAATGCGCTCGATCACGAAGGAGAGGTAGGCCCCCCGGGGGCCGCGGACGCGCAGCGGCTCCCCCCGGCGCGGGCTCGCCGCGAGCAGGGACGCGAGCGCGCGGGATCGGTCGAAGTGGGAATCGAGCTGTTTTCGGAACAAGTTTGCCATCAAATCATCCGAAAATAGTAAGCGGGAGAGTCCATGGTGAGAAAAACCCTCGTCGCCGTCTCAGTGCTTGTCGCATTCGCTCACGCCATCTGGGCGCAGAGCCCGCCGGCCCAGCCGGCAACCGGCCTCACCATCCGGTTCTACGAGAAAAAGGTTTACTTCCTCGGGGACGAGATCCAGATCGAAGCGACCGTCGAAAACACCACCGCCGACACGCTGCGCTTCCGCGTTCCCGACAACCGTTATTTCTATCTCGACTTCGACGTGCGCACCACCACGAACATCTCCCTCGCGCACGCGAGGGAATTTACCACGGGCAGGAACTCGGATCAACCGGTGTTCTTCCGCGAGGTGAGCCTGGAGCCCGGGGAGCGCTACAGCATCGTCGTTGATCTCTCCAAGTTCGCCGCGTTCAAGGACGCCGGACTGTACGTGGTGCAGGCCATGCTGTACCCGGACCTCTTCCGCGGGCCGGGCTCCGCGATGATGCAGTCCAACAGGCTGACGCTGAGCCTCAAGCCGCCGGTTGCCACCGCGGAGGAGAAGGCCCGGGTGGAGGCCGAGACGGGCGCGCTCATTGCCCGGCAGCCGCTTCCTCCGGATGAGGTCGTGTCGTTCACCATCAGCGCGCGGCAGAAGAGCCAGTGGGAGAAGTACTTCCTCTATCTCGACCTGGAATCCCTCCTGCGGCGCAATCCCGAGCGGGACCGCGTGTTCCGGCGCTCCAGCGAGGCGGGCCAGCGGCAGATGCTGGACCAGTTCCGCCAGCAGCTCATGCAGGCGAAGATCGACCAGGAGATCAGCATCCTCCCCACGTCGTTCGAGGTCCAGAAAACCACCTACGACAAGAGCGAGGCGATGGTGCTCGTGCTGGAGAAGTTCAAGTACCCGGACTACACGGAGCTGAAGCAGTACACCTACCACTTGAAGAAGAGCGATCGGTACTGGATAATCTACGACTACGAGATCAGGAACCAGGGTACTGAATAGATGAAGATGCTCCTCGTGTCAGCCGGGAGCGAATACGCAAACGTCCTGGGATACCATCTGAAGCCGCTCGGGTTCGCCCTTTCGCAGGAGACGGACCCCGTGCCGGCCATCGAGCGCCTCGACGAGCTCGATCCTCAGGCCATCCTGTTCAACGCCGCGGATTTCCCCCGTCACTGGAAGCCCATGCTGAGGCTCGTGAGGGAGAAGAAGCCCCGTGAGGAGTGCATCTTCATTCTCATTGCCCCCCGGGACTTCGCGCTGGAGGACGCGGCCAAGGCGGCCCACCTCGGCGTGAACGGCATCCTCGGGCAGAACCTGGGGGAGAAGCAGGAGCTTTACCGGCTGGAAGAGATCGTGCGCCGCTACCGGTCCGTGCGGGACAAGAGGAACTACACGCGCCTCGTGCCCACGGAGAACGAGCAGCTCGGCATGGCTTTCACTCACCCGCTGCGCCTGGCCCTGGTAACGGGCATCGTGCGGGAGATCTCAATCCAGGGATCGAGCTTTCTCCCCACCCGCCCCTCCGCGGTCGCCGACCTCGCCGTGGGAATGGAGATTCCCCGCTGCTCGCTGAAGATCGAGGACGCGCTGGTCTCCGTAACGTGCAAGCTGACCCGCAACCGCGAAGAGCTGGGCCTGCAGTTCCTCTCATTCTCCGAGGGCGGGCACAACACTCTGCTGAAGTACATCCAGGCGCGCTCCCAGCGGTCGCTGAAGAGCGCTCAAGCGCGCGCCTAGCCAGGGACGGCGAGGTCGGCCGAGGCCAGGGATGGCCGAAAGGCCGACCGTAGCAAGGGCGACGGCGGTAGCCCTGGGGAGCTGCCTTACGCCGACCGCTCGGCGGCCGGGCCGGCGCCGTCGATCAGCTTCACGAACTCCTCCCGATCAACGACTTCCTTTTCCAGAAGCAGGGCCGCAAGCTCCTCCACCTTGGCGCGCCGCTCTTCCAGGATGCGCTTGGCCGTCTCGTGGGCCGTCTGGAGGATAAGTTTCACTTCCTCATCGATTTCCGCGGCGATCTTCTCCGAGTATTCCTTCTCCGTGGGGAAGTAGGTGTCCCCCCGGAGGAAAGGATTGTGCGGGCGCTCGTAGGAGGACAGGCCCATGCGGGAGCTCATCCCGTATTCCTTCACCATGGCACGCGCGATGTCGGTGGCTTTGAACAGGTCGTTCTGCGCACCCGTGGAAACATCATTGAAGAAGATCTCCTCAGCCACGCGACCGCCGAGAAGAGAGGCGAGCTTCTCTTCCAGCTCCTTCTTCGTCATCAAGTAGCGGTCTTCCGTGGGGAGCTGGATGGTGTAGCCCAGCGCCGCGACCCCCCGGGGCACGATGGAGATCTTCTGCACGGTATCACCGCTTCCCATGCTGTGGCCCACGACGGCATGGCCCGATTCGTGGAATGCCACGATCTTCTTTTCCCGCGGGCTGATGAGGCGCTTCTTCTTTTCGAGGCCCGCCACGACGCGGTCGATTGCCTCATCCAGCTCCGCCATATGGACCTCGGTCTTCGAGCGGCGCGCGGCGAGCAGCGCGCCCTCGTTGACGATGTTGGCAAGATCAGCCCCGACGAAGCCCGGCGTCCTCTGGGCAATGACGTGCAGGTCGACGTCCGAGGCGAGCTTCACCCCCTTGATGTGCACCTTGAGAATTGCCTCACGACCGATGAGGTCCGGCCTGTCCACGACGACCTGCCGGTCGAAGCGGCCCGGCCGCAGGAGCGCCGGATCAAGTATCTCCGGCCGGTTCGTTGCTCCCATGATGATCACACCCTTTCGGGTGTCGAAGCCGTCCATCTCCGTCAGGAGCTGGTTCAGGGTCTGCTCCCGCTCGTCGTACCCGCCCACGGGGCTGTAGCCGCGCGCCTTGCCCAGCGCGTCCAGCTCGTCAATGAAGATGATGCACGGCGCTTTTCCCGCAGCCTGGGAGAAAAGATCTCGCACGCGGGCCGCGCCGACTCCGACGAACATCTCCACGAACTCCGACCCGGAGATGCTGAAGAAGGGCACGCCGGCCTCCCCTGCCACCGCCTTGGCGAGCAGCGTCTTGCCGGTGCCCGGCGCCCCGACGAGCAGGATGCCGCGGGGAATGCGCCCGCCGAGATCTTCGAACCTTCGAGGGGTCTTCAGGAAGTCCACGACCTCCTGGAGCTCCTCCTTGGCCTCGTCAATGCCGGCAACGTCGTTGAACGTGATTCTCTTGGCTCCCTGGTCAGCGACGAGCTTCGCCTTGCTCTGCCCGATGCTGAGCACGCCTGGTCCGCCGGTGCCCATGCGCATCATGAAGAAGTTCCAGAGAGCGAACATGATGGCAAGAGGAAGGATCCAGCCGAGGATGTTGCCCAGGAAGGAGCCCTGGGCCTTCCCGGTGATCCGCACTCCCCTGTCCGTGAGCTGCTTCACGAGGTCAGGGTCGTCGACCCTCGTCGTGTGAAACCGCGGGTCCTGGCCCTCCGGGACAGAGCGCGCGCCCTGGATGTCGGTCGGCGAGATGAGGACTTCCGTGACTTTGCCGGCCGCCACGGCTTTCTTGAAGTCGCTGTAGGCTATCTCGGGCGAAAGCCCGCCACCGAGAAAATACTGGAGCCCGAAGATGACGAGCAGCGCCACGATCACGTAGAAAATGGAAAACTGCGTTTTTTTCTGCTGATCCGGGTTCATTTCTCTTTCTCCCTCGACGGACGACCGCGAAGCCCCACCCCTGCGACGCTGTTGCGGCGCATTCGCTCTTGGGCGCGTCCTTCCTGGACAGCTTTTTCTGCGGCTGTCATCGCGGCCTCCGCCTTCAATTTAATTCCAGTTCCCTTTGAAAACAAGCGAGGCGGCACCGGGAGGCGCGCAGGGAGGCACTCCGGAAGCCGTTCGCGGCCCCCCGTTGCGTTGACATTGCCGCGCACGCTCGCCTATAACCTCGTGGCAGGAGGAGTTCGTGAAAGTTCTTTTCACCGGCATCCAGCCCACCGGCGAGCTGCACCTGGGCAACTACTTCGGAGCCGTGGCCAACTGGGTCCGGCTGCAGCACGAGTATCGGTCCTTCATCTCCGTGGTCGACCTCCATGCGGTCACGATCCCGTACGAGCCCGCTGAGATGCCCGGCCGCGTCCTGTCTCTTGCCACGACGCTCTACGCGTGCGGCATCGACATGGAGAAGACCACTCTCTTTGTACAGTCCGAGGTGCCCGGGCACGCCGACCTCACCTGGCTCTTCAACACCATCACCCCGCTCGGGGAGCTGGAGCGTATGACGCAGTTCAAGGACAAGAGGGAGCAGTTCCGTGCCTCCGTCAACGTGGGCCTGCTGGACTACCCGGTGCTCCAGGCAGCGGACATCCTCCTGTACAAGGGCGAGGTGGTGCCCGTGGGGGAGGACCAGGTCCAGCACGTTGAGTTCACGCGCGAAGTGGCGCGGCACTTCAACTCCCGCTACGGGGAAACGTTCCCCGAGTGCCAGGCCCTCCTTACCCCGACGCCGCGCGTCATGGGCCTGGACGGCGAGGCCAAGATGAGCAAGAGCAAGGGCAACAGCATCGGCATCCTGGAATCCCCGGACGACATCTGGAAGAAGCTGGCGCCGGCCAAGACGGACCCGGCGCGCGTGCGCCGCAGCGACCCCGGCACGCCGGAGAAGTGCAACATCTGGTCCTACCACAAGCTGGTAACGAAGGAGCCGGAGCTTACCGAGATCCACGACGGATGCACCACGGCCGGCATCGGGTGCATCGACTGCAAGAAGCGCCTGCACGCGAACCTCATGAAGATCCTCGATCCCATCCGGGAGCGCCACGCGCAGCTCGCCGAATCGGGTTCCGCGGCGGTGGCGAAAAAGCTCGAGGAAAACGCGGAAAAGTGCCGCGAGGTTGCGACGAACACCATGCTGGATGTAAAATCGCGGATGGGGCTGAAGAAAGTATGGAAGATCAAGGGCTGAAGGCGGAGGATCTCCGCGTCGATTCCCTCGGCGAGCCGATCATCCCCTCCCCGCTGGGACTGAACACGGAGAAAGGCGACGGGACGGCCAACTACGTCGCGGATTCGCAGACCGTGCTCTACGACGTGGACCGCGACCATCTCCTTGCGCAGGTGCGCGCGGGCGTTGAGCCGGCGGCGTTCCAGATGGCCGGTCCCCGTCAGAAAGTCTACTTCGACGGCGGGATCGTCCGCGCGGCCATCGTGACCTGCGGCGGGCTGTGCCCCGGGATCAACAACGTCATCCGCACGCTCGTCATGGAGCTGCACTACCGCTACAGCGTGCGCTCGATCCTGGGCATCCGCTACGGGTACCGCGGCTTCATCCCGAAGCTCGGCTACGAGCCAATCCCGCTGACCCCGGACTTCGTCGCAGACATCCACGAAAAAGGCGGCAGCATCCTCTCCTCATCGCGCGGCCAGCAGGACACCGCCCTCGTCGTGGATTTTCTGCAGAAGAAGGGGATCTCACTCCTGTTCACCATCGGAGGGGACGGGACGCTGCGCGGAGCCTGGGAGATCCACAAGGAGGTCAGGAAGCGCGGACTGCCCATTGCCGTCATCGGGATCCCGAAAACCGTGGATAACGATATCTCTTTCGTGGAGAGAACCTTCGGCCTTGAGACGGCGTTCTCCGTTGCCGCGGAGAGCATCAGGAGCGCACACACGGAGGCCATCGGGGCGCCGTATGGCATCGGGATCGTGAAGGTGATGGGCCGCATGTCCGGCTTCATCGCGGCGAATGCCGCGCTCGCCCTGGCGGAGGTGAACATCGTCCTCGTCCCGGAGGTTCCTTTCGGGCTGGAAGGCAAGAACGGGCTGTACGCGCTCGTGGAAGACCGTTTGCGCCGGCGTGACCACTGCGTCATCATCGTGGCGGAAGGCGCGGGGCAGGACTACGTCAAAGACACCACGGGGAAGAAGGACGAGTCGGGCAACCCCGCCCTCGGAGACATCGGATTGTTCCTGAAGGATTCCATCAAGAGGTACTTCAAGGAAAAGACCGATCTCTACGTGAACATCAAGTACATCGATCCCAGCTACATGGTTCGTTCCGTGACGGCCAACGCGCATGATGCCATTTACTGCATCCAGCTCGCCCAGAACGCCGTGCACGCCGGCATGGCCGGAAAAACCGGCATCATCATCGGCCAGTGGAACAGCCAGTTCACGCACGTGCCCATCAACGTGGCTTGCTCGCGTCGCAAGATGCTGTCTCCCGGAGACCCGCTGTGGCTCTCCGTCCTGGAGGCCACGGGCCAGCCCTACCGCATCGGATAGGGAGATGAAAAGGCGATGAGCAGAGGCGCGGCGCTTTCCTGTGCGGCTGGTCTCCTGCTCCTGGCCGTTTCTTTCCCGCCGTCCGCTCATTCGGACCCGCTGCCCCGCAACCGCGGATTCGTCACCATCGGAGAGATATTCCGCCGAAGCTGCGCGGGCTGCCACGCGTGGGCAGCGTCGTACAAGGGGATCGCGCAGCCGGCGCGGATCTCCGCGCTTTCCCCCGAGGAATCCCTCCTGTACCGCCAGATCACGGACGGATCCATGCCGCCATCCGGGCCCGCGCTCAGCCCGGGAGACGTTGCCCTGATCGGGGCCTGGATCGCGGCGCGCGCGCCCTCGAGCGACTCACCGCTTGTCGACAATCCCGCCGCGTCGCCCTACCCCTCGGCGTCGAAAAGTGAGCCGATACCCGCGGCTCAGCCGTGTCCCTGCGGAGCGGAGTAGGCGAACAAACGTTCACTGACGAACGCGTCCGGTTGACTTCCCACGGGTCGGTGATAGTATAGGGTTGCTGAATGCAGGAGGAAGGAATGAGAAATCTTGTGTTTCCTCGGAACGTCAACTCCCATCTCACTAATCCTGTGCACATTCGTGGATACACTTCGTGACTTTCGCCCGGTCACGAGCCGGGTCGGCCGGGAGTCCGTGCCGGGGCATCAGGAAGGAGGTGATGCGGGCCATTCAAAGAAGGGGCGCGAGGACGGCGTTGCGCCGTCTCGCGCGCGTCTCTAACACGTCATTCCATTCGAACAGGAGGCTGCAGGATGAGAAGATTCGTGGTATTCGCATGTGTCATCGCCGTCCTTTGTCTCGGGTCCGCCGGCGCGTGGGCCCAGATGATCAACGGCTTCCCCACCACCAGCCAACAGGAAGCCGACACGGCCCAGGCCGCCTTTGAGAAGGGCGACAAGGGAAATCCGGATCCGGCGTGGAAGGGCCAGAAGTTCACCATCGGCGTCTACTCCGCGGGTCAGCGCGGCGCCATCTCAGGCCCGTGCTATTTCTGGAGGAACAAATTCGAGGAGTTGACCGGGGCCACCTACGACATCGTGGAGATCCCCTTCGCCGAAATGCGGGAAAAGATCTACACCGACATGCAGACGGGGACCGGCAGGTACGATATCCTCCTCAATTGTTCCACCTTCTATGGTGACTACATCTCCAACGACTGGGTCAAGCCGCTGGACAAGTATTTTGATGACCCACGGATGCCGAAGTGGGACCGGGACTCGATATCTCCGGCGGTCGCCAACCTGTACAAGTGGGGCAACCACTGGTACGGGACGAACAACGATCATGACGCCCAGGTCCTCTACTTCAGGAAAGACATCATCAACGATCCGAAGTGGCAGGCCGCGTTCAAGAAGGAGGTCGGCCATGCCATGCCGGTGAAGATGGACACCTGGGACGACGTGTACGAGATCTGCAAGTTCTTCAACGGCAAGGACTGGAACGGCGACGGCAAACCCGACCACGGGATCGCGCTGCACTTGAAGGTCGGCGGGCAGGGCTTCTTCCATTTTATGGCCCTTTCGGCTCCTTACGTGGTCATCCCGTACCCCGGCACACCGAGCACGAAGGTGGACCGCTACCACAACGTGTACTGGTTCGACCCGGTGACCATGGAGCCGCTTATCAACTCCCCGGGGCACGTGGCGGCCCTGGAAATGCTCATCAAGCTGTCGAAGACCGGCACCCCGGCGATGTGGGGCTGGAGCCTGGGCGAGGCGTGGGCGGACTTCCTCTCGGGGAAAGCCATTGCGACATTCTCCTGGGGAGACGTCGGGTCCCTTGCGGAGGATCCCACGCAGTCGGTGATCACCGGAAAGCTGGGCGCGCGTGGAATTCCGGGCACGCGCCATCCCTACGATATGCAGACCAAGAAGTTCCTCAACCTCACCAAGCCGAACATGGTCGGAAACCAGGTCGGATGCTCCTGGCACCCGGTGCTCTCGAAGCTCGCGAAGAATCCGGACCTGGCGTACTACTGGATGGCATGGCAGGCAACGCCGGCCATCAACCATTGGAACGTGTACATGGGGTGGACGGGCGTGGATCCCGGCACCAAGTACGACTGGTTCCCGCCGTATGGGACCGCCACAGTGCAGGAGTACGTGGACGGGGGGTACAACGCGGACGACGCCAAGGCGTTCATCAACTCCTTCCAGGACAACTTCTACAACTACCCGATCTTCCAGAACTACATGCGAATTCCGGGGACGTCGGAGATGGACGAGGTCTGGGACGTGCACCTCTCTGAGGCCATCACCGGTCAGGTCAGCGCGAAGGTCGCGCTGGACAGGACCGCGGCTGACTGGAAGCGCATCATCAACGACATCGGGAAAGCCGAAGAGCTGAAGCTGTACCAGGAGTCCATCGGGTACACGCCGTAGGAACGAGCGCTGTTTCATGGGAGGGCTCCTCTCCGGGGCCCTCCACTTCATGCGTTCCGAGAAAAAGGGGGTCGGGATGAAGAGAGAACCGGTCAAGTTCCTGTTCGTGGTCCCCGGCATCGCCTGGGTGGCCTTGTTCACCCTGTTCCCCCTGCTGTACTCCCTGCGGCTGGCCTTCATGAAGGCGCGCCTCACCGGGCCGCAGAAGTTCATCTGGTTCTCCAACTTCGCCCAGGCCTTCGGTGACTACCGCTTCTGGGCCGTGCTGGTCACCACCGTGTACTTCGTGGTCTTCGACGTGGCGGTCAGCGTCCTGGTGGGGCTTATCCTTGCCTACATCTTCTCCCGCCCCCTGAGAAAGGCCCTGGGCGGAAGCCGCTTCTTCCGCAGCCTCTTCACCATGCCCATGTTCACCGCACCCATCGCCCTGGGCTACCTGGGCCTGACCATCTTCCACGAGGACGTGGGAGCGGTGAACACCGTGCTGAAAGCCCTGGGCATGATCAACGCCCCGCGCTGGTTCTCCGACGTGTGGCTGGCGCGATTCGCCATCTCCATCGTGGACATCTGGCAGTGGACCCCTTTCTGCTTCCTGGTGCTGCTGGCCGGCCTTCAGTCGCTTCCCGAGGAAGTCTACGAGGCGGCGGTGCTTGACACCTCATCAGGGTGGCAGATGTTCAGAAAGATCACCCTTCCCATGCTGGGGCCAGTGCTGTTCACCGTGATCATCCTGCGGGTGGTGGAGACCTTCAAGCTGCTGGACATCCCCTTCGCGCTGACCTCGGGGGGCCCCGGCATGGCAACCCAGACCTACAGCTTCTTCATCTACCTCACGGGGTTGCGCAACTTCAACTCCGGCTACGCCTCGGCGCTGGCCTACATCCTGCTGGTCATCATGCTGATCATCAGCTCCTTTTTCTTCCGACGGCTTCGGGCCAACTACGACTGAGGAGGCGCACCATGGTCGTCTCACGCAAACACCGGGCAAACCTCCTCATCTGGGTGATCGTCTTCGTGGCTGCCTGCTGGGCCTTCTTCCCCTTCTACTGGGCCATCATCACCAGCTTCAAGCCTCCCGGGGTCATCCTCACCAAGCCCTCCCTGGTGCCCTGGCTGCAGTACACCCCCACCACCGCCAACTGGGAAAACGAGTACGTCACCCGCGGCAAGGAGATCGGAAGCTCCCTTCGCAACTCCGTCATCATCGCCGGGGGGGCCACCATCATCGCCATTTCCCTGGGCACCATGGCCGGCTACGGCCTGGCACGGTTCCGCTTTCACCGCTGGAAGAACAAGGACATGACCTTGTGGTTCCTCTCCCAGCGCTTTCTGCCCCCCATGGCCACCGCCATCCCCTTCTTCCTGGTCATGAAGTACTTCAAGCTGCTGGACACCCACTGGGCCCTCATCATGGCCAACGCCACCTTCGTGCTGCCTTTTGCCGTGCTGATCCTGCGTGACGTGTTCAAGGAGCTGCCCGTGGAGCTGGAGGAGGCCGCCCTGGTGGACGGGGCCTCACGGTTCGGCACCTTCCTGCGGATCGGGCTTCCCCTGGCGGCACCTGCCATCGCGGTGGCCGCGGTGATCTGCTTCGCCTTCGCGTGGAACGAGTTTCTCTTCGGGCTGATTCTCACCTACCAGAAAGCGCAGCCGGTGACGGTGATCATCGCGGGGGTGGAGCACACGCAGGGCATCCAGTTCTGGTTCATCGCCACGCGGCTTCTGGCGGCCATCATTCCCCCGGCCATCCTGGCGCTGCTGGCCCAGCGCTACGTGGTGCGCGCTCTCACCTTCGGCGCCATCAAGGGTTGACGCTGCTCGGGTGGATCATTACAATGGCTTCCGGACGTTGGTCCCGTGGAGCGATTTGAGGTGTATTGCAACCACGTAAAAAAGTGCTAAAAAACCAGGCACTCACCCTCCAGAAAGTACCTGCGTTTTGCGGCACCACTCCTCGCATAATAGAGGCGGAGGCAATGGTCACCCAGAGAAAAGACTTCATTTTCACTTCAGAGAGCGTCGGCGAAGGCCACCCGGACAAGATCTGTGATCAGATCTCGGATGCGGTGCTGGACGAAGCCCTGCGGCAGGACAGCACGGCGCACGTGGCCTGTGAAACGTTCACCACGACGGGCCTTGTGCTCGTGGGCGGTGAGATCACAACCACCGGCTATATCGACCTTCAGCACATCGTCCGGGGCGTGCTCAAGGCCATCGGGTACACGGACCCGTCGTACGGAATCGACTACGAGTCCTGCTCCGTCGTCTCCACGATCCAGAAGCAGTCCCCCGACATCGCCCAGGGCGTGAACGGGACGGGCCTCCATCACGAAATGGGAGCCGGGGACCAGGGCATGATGTTCGGCTACGCCTGCAATGAAACGCCGTCTCTCATGCCCGCCCCCATCAGCCTTGCGCACCAGATCATGCTGGCGGCCTCCAGGGCGCGGAAGGACGGCACGCTGGATTTCCTGAGGCCGGACGGCAAGTGCCAGGTGTCCGTCCAGTACCAGGACGGAGTCCCGTCACGCGTGGCCACCGTGGTGCTCTCCCACCAGCATTCGGAGGAAGTCTCCTACAAGGAGCTGCAGGAGGCGCTCATCGAGTGCGTCATCAAGAGGGCGATCCCCGCGAAGCTGCTGGACAAGAACACCATCTACCACATCAACCCCACCGGCCGGTTCGTGATCGGCGGGCCGCACGGGGACACGGGACTGACCGGGCGCAAGATCATCGTGGACACCTACGGCGGCATGGCGCGGCACGGCGGCGGCGCGTTCTCCGGCAAGGACCCGACCAAGGTGGACCGCTCCGCGTCTTACATGGCCCGGTACGTGGCCAAGAACATCGTGGCCACCGGGCTGTGTGACAAGTGCGAAGTGGAGATCG
Source organism: Spirochaetia bacterium (assembly GCA_035542415.1). Classification (GTDB taxonomy): domain Bacteria; phylum Spirochaetota; class Spirochaetia; order SZUA-6; family Fen-1364; genus Fen-1364. Next base: position 2,296 of record DATKLM010000057.1, on the reverse strand, counting down.
CCTACGCCATCGGCATCGCCAAGCCGGTGTCCCTTTTCGTCTCCACGTTCGGCACGGGGAAGGTTCCGGATGAGCGCATCGAGGGGGCCGTGAACGAGGTCTTCGACCTGACTCCGCAGGGAATCATCACCACGCTCGATCTGCAGAGACCCATCTACAAGGAAACCGCGAGTTACGGGCACTTCGGGCGCGACGGGTTCTCCTGGGAGAAGACCGACAAGGTGGAGGCTATCAAGGCAAAGCTCTCCTGAAGGGGCGGCATGGATGACGCGTCGGTAACGGGACAGGCGCGCTGGTTCGATCGGCGGGAGGACGGGAAAGTCGTCTGCTCCCTGTGCCCGCACCGATGCGTCATCGCCGAAGGCAGCCACGGAACCTGCCGGGTCAGGCAGAACAGCGGCGGTTCGCTCACCCTCCCCTTCTACGGCAGGGTCGCGGCCCTTGCCGTGGATCCTATCGAGAAGAAGCCTCTCTATCACTTCTTCCCCGGCTCACGCATTCTCTCCGTGGGCTTTGTCGGCTGTTCCCTGCGCTGCAAGTTCTGTCAGAACTGGCACATCTCCCAGTCCACCGAGGTTGAAACATGGCCCATGAGCCCGGCGGATCTGGTGCGCAAGGCACGGGAGGCAGGATCCTTCGGCATCGCCTACACGTACTCTGAGCCATTGATCCACACCGAGTATCTGATTGCCGCGGCGAGCGCTGCGCGGAAGGCGGGACTGAAGAACGTCCTGGTGTCCAACGGCTACCTGAATGCTGAGCCCGCTGAAGAGGTGCTCGGGCTCATGGACGCGGCGAACATCGACCTCAAGGCGTTCGACAACGACTTCTACCGCAGCGAGACAGGCGGGAATCTTGATGAGGTGAAGAGGTTTCTAGGCCAGGCGGCGAAGCGAGTACACCTCGAAGTGACGACACTCGTCATCCCCACGAAGAACGATGACCCGGCGAAGATGGAGGAAACGGCGCGGTTCGTTGCGTCCCTGGGAGCAACGACCCCGTTCCACCTTTCCTGCTACTACCCGCAGTACAAGTACACGCTGCCGCCAACGCCCCCGGCAGTCGTGAAGAAGCTGCGCGAGGTTGCGCGGCGGCACCTGCCGTACGTCTACGTGGGAAACGTCGGCGATGAAGAGTCCAACACGACGTGCCCGTCATGCGGCGCACTGCTGGTGAGGCGCCTCGGGTACTCGATCAAGGTCGAGCGTCTGGCGGACGGCGCCTGCCGGAAGTGCGGAGCACGGGTGCCCATCGTCATGTGAGGGGTCCGGCACGCAGGCACTCACTTGACACGGCAGCGGTTTTCATGGTGACGTACTTCCATACTTTCCCCTGTAGCTCAGTCGGTAGAGCGGGTGGCTGTTAACCACTAGGTCGCTGGTTCGAGTCCGGCCGGGGGAGCGATAAATCCTTTTCATATAAGGATTTAAAGGCCCTCGGTGAGATCGAGGGCCTTTTTGTTTTGGCCATTGGTATCAAATTGGTATCAGGAGGTCGAAGTTGAGAAGAAAGTATCCCGAGCCTTGGAAACGCGCCGGCAGTCCTTTCTACCAGTGGTGGTACACTAACGACGCAGGGAAGCGGCTTAGGGTCTCCACCGGAGAAGTACTAAAAGAGCGGGCACGCGAAGAGATCAGGAAATACGTCGATTCCAAAGGGGCGGCAACTAGTGAGAGAGCCCTCTCCTTTCGAGCTTATGCAGAGCCTTTCTTTTGCTGGGATACTTGCCCTCGGATTGCACGGCTTGTTGATGAAGGCAAAAGCATTGGCAAAACCCACGTTGCAAGAAGTCGCCGATGGCTTGAGAAGTACGTCTTCACGGATGCTATCTTCCCTTCGCTGCTAATGAGAAACATCAAGCGCGCAGATATCCTGGACCTGCGAAATCGACTGCGAGCGATGAAGAATGGTAGTCAGACCAACACCATCAACAAGGTTATTGCGACTGTAAAGACAATCCTCAGCGAAGCAACATTCCGCCAGGACATTGATTCCAACCCTGGCGCAGACGTCGGCAACGTCAAATATCAGCAGCTCGAGCGCGGAACGTTCACTGTTGAGGAGACGCGCGAAATACTCTCAAAGCGGCCCGGCGACATGAGCACCAGTCCACTCGTTGATGCGGTGGTCGCTGCTCTCCTTTGCACCGGGTGCAGGGCCGGTGAGATCCGGGCTCTTCGCTGGGCCGCAGTAGATTTGCGTAGTGGAAAGACGGTAATTCGAGAGGCGTTTAAGAGTGAGAAAGAAATAGGCGATCCAAAATGGGGTAAGAAGCGAGAGATTGTCCTCCCCCGAA
>DATKLM010000056.1:0-2236 GCA_035542415.1 Spirochaetia bacterium | reverse complement strand
AATTCTCTCATGGGAGAGTTGCGCACAGACCATTGCACCAGATGATGCCTTCACCCATGGCAGGAGCTCATAGAGAGACCAACCACCCGGGCTGAGCCGGGCATAGAAGATGGGGATATTTCTCTTTCCAGAAAGAAGTTGGGCCTAGGCCTTCGATTCACCACTCCTTTCTCGTAAGGACTTGGGTGTCATCGAGAAACAATTCACGATCTGGCACGTCGATTGCAGGACTCCGGTTGCTTCGGGAGAAAGCTCACCGTGAGAGTCGAACAGCTTGCGCGCCAGATCGAAGCCCGCCTCATCGTCCCAGGCCGGCCCGTGGACAGGGAGATCTCCCGCGTCTACGGCGCGAACACGATGAGCGACCTGATCGCGAACGCCGCTGCTGACACCCTTCTTGTCACCGCCCTCTGCAACACCCAGCTCATCCGCGTCGCGGACCTCATGGACGTGCCCGCCATCTGCTTCGTCGACGGGAATCTTCCGGCACCCGACCTTGCCGCGCACGCACGCGAATCTGGGGCTGCTCTCATCGTTGCCCCCGGCAGCCTCCAGAGCACGCTCGACAGTCTTGCGTCCCTGTTTGCCCGCGGCGGAGAGCAGCCGGCATGATCACGCTGAGCCACGGGATCGTCGGAGGGGACTTCGACTCCGCCGGCATGGCCACGCGCAAGCTCAAGGAGCAGCTCGCCCGCATTGGCGTGGGCGCGCTGGCGCTTCGCCGGGCCATGATCGCCGCGTACGAGGCGGAGATGAACGTCGTCATCCACGCGCGGGCAGGGACGCTGTGGGCCCGGCTGGACGGCGGCAAGCTCGACCTGGAGATCGCGGATGAAGGTCCGGGGATTCCGGATGTCGAGCTGGCCCTCCGCGAGGGTTGGTCCACGGCCTCGGAGAAAGCGCGGCAGATGGGGTTCGGCGCCGGCATGGGCCTGCCGAACATCCGGCGCAACAGCGACCTGTTCGAGATCGATACCCGGATCGGGAAGGGGACCAGGATCAGGTCGACGATCCTTCTCACCCCCGAGGCTGCCGGCGCGGAGGCGGCCGGCTCAGGGGCATCCGTCTCCGGCTCGGGCGCCCTGGCCCTGGACCAGACTCTCTGCCGCGGCTGCCGCCGCTGCATCTTTGCCTGCCCCACAGCGGCGCTCAGGGTCCGCGGAAGATCGCCGGCGCTGAGGAGCGAGCTGTGCATCGGGTGCGCTGCCTGCATGGAGGCGTGCCCGGATGACGTCTTCGGGATCCCTGACAAGGGAGAAGTGCTCGGCCCCGTTCCCGCCGACTCGATTCTCGTCCTTCCGCGCGGATTCCTCTTCGGATTTCCCGGCAGCCTGGAGCCGGAGCGGATTCTCGGCGCTCTGCGCGGTCTTGGGTTCACCGAGGTGCGCTTTCTCGACGACTGGGAGGATGCCCTCCGGGCCGAAGCGAGACGGGAGGCGGAGAGGAGAGACCTGCCGCTTCCCCGGATCCCGCCCTTCTGCGGCCCGCTCGTTTCCCTCATCGAGAGCAGGTTTGCGTCGCTCATTCCCCACCTGTCTCCGTTCCTGTCGCCGTCGGAGGCGGTCTGCGGGGAGTTCCCCATGAGGCCGGTGACGATTGCCGCCGCCTGCCCGGGTCAGTACGCGGCGTGCGCGGGCTCGAGCCTCACCGAGAGGCTCACCGTCGTGAGCCCGCGCAGACTGGCGCAGGCTGTCCTGTCCCGGCTCCGGCCCCGCGGAGAGCAGTCCGTCACCGGGGTGTTTCCCGCCGTCACGGGACCGGTCCACATTCCGGGTGAGCTTGCGGTGAGCGGCGCCAACGCCGTGCTTCGTGCGCTTTCTCAGGTCGAAATGGCGGCCCTTCGCGGCATCTCGCTCCTGGAGCTGCACCTGTGCGCCGGCGGCTGTACGGCGTCCCCGCTCCTCACTCCCGATCCGCAGCTCGCTCCGCGGCTGTGGAACATGCCGGGGGCCGCCACCGGCGGAACCGCGGCGCCGCGAGCGGCCGCCGAAGCGGCGCGCCGATCCCGCCCCTATGCCCAGAGAAAGGGCGTCCGCCTTGATGACGACATGGCGGAGGCCATCCGCAAGCTCGGGCTCATCGACCGCCGCAGCCGCTCGCTGCCGGGCCGTGACTGCGGCTCCTGCGGCGCGCCGTCCTGCGCCGCGTTCGCGGAGGACGTTGTCCTGGGAAGGGCTGATTCTTCCGACTGCCCCTACGTGGAGACCACCGAATGAACCTGAGAGAAATTGCCGCA
>DATKLM010000055.1:0-27375 GCA_035542415.1 Spirochaetia bacterium | reverse complement strand
AGATCTTTGCCACGATGTTCAACGACATGCTCTCCCGGCGCACCACCAAGAAGACGAACTTCTTCACGGCGGACCAGCTCTTCGGCGAGCTGCAGAGGCTCTCCAACAATGAGAAGGGCTGCTACAGCTACATGATGTCGCGCCGGCGCATGTCGGCGTCCATCGGGTACGTGGCTCTCGATGAGAAGGACGCCGCTCCCCTGTTCCTGGACTGTGACGAAGACACCGTGGTCTCCACGGCGCGCGTCGTCGCGGACAAGCTTGCCGAAGAAAGCGGCAAGCTTGGTCTCGTGGCGTACTACGACAACCCCGCGCGTTCCGACCTGGTCCAGTTCCGCCTGCGCCGCTCCAGCGTCTGGAAACAGTACGACCTGCGGAATCTCCTGTCCCGGTTTTCCATCCAGAACGGCGGAGGCCACGAAGGAGCTATCGGCTTCCGCATCCCGCAAGCCGAGGTCCCGGATTTCGGGTCCTACATCCAGCAGCTCATTCAGGGGATCGAAGAAGCGATTTCATAGGCCAGCTCCTACCGCGTCGCGCGCTTCCCGTACACCCTTTCCATCAGTTCGATGGCATGCCCGAGATCCGGCTGGCACGGATCCGGCAGGGAGACGAGCTTCTCCGCGGCGCCGGTGTCCTTGAATCCTGTTCCGGTGAGGAGCACCACCACCGTCGAGCCGGGATCGACGTCTCGGGAATCCTTGAGAAAGCCTGCCCACGCCGTGGCGGAGGAAGGTTCCACGAAGGCACCCGCGGTCTTTCCGAGCTCGGCCTGGGCGCTGCTGATCTCCTGGTCGCTCACTTCGACGGCCCGGCCGCCGGTGCGCGCCAGCCAGCTCAGTGCCATCCGCCCGCAGGCCGGGGATGCGACGGAGAGGGAATCCGCGATCGTGGAGGCGCGGTCCAGGATCACCTCTTTCTTCTCACGCCAGCTCCGCGCGATGGCGTTGCTGCCCGCGGCCTGGACCGCGACCATGACCGGCATCCTGTCGATGAGCCCCGCCTGGAGCAGGTCGGCGAACCCCTTGCATGCACCGGAGTAGATGACGCCGTCTCCGACCGGGACGTACACCACGTCCGGCGCGCGGAAGCCGAGCTGGTTGTACATCTCGAGGGAGACGGTCTTTTTCCCTTCCACCGTGAACGGATTGTAGCCGGTATTCCGGTTGATCCCGCCGCAGGCGCCCGTGTACTCGATGGAAAGGGCAAAGGCATCGTCGTACGTTCCCCGTACCGGAACGACCCGTGCGCCGTACATCAAGGACTGCAGCAGCTTGGCCCGGGGCGCTGAGCCAGGCACGAACAGCACGATGGAAAGACCGCAGGCCGCCCCGGCGCATGCCATGGACGCCCCCGCGTTGCCCGTGGAGGCGAGCGTCACCTCCGTCTCACCGTGAAGCCTGGCCTGCTCCGCAACCAGAAGCGAGGCCCTGTCCTTCAGGGAGCCGGAAGGATTCTGGCTGTCGAGCTTGAGGAACAGGCGCGGGAAGCCCGTCGACGCTCGAAGGCGCTCCGGCGCGGCAAGCGGCGTCCCGCCCACCGGGAAAGCCGCGGACTGCCGCACCGGAAAGGGAAGGAGCTCGTGCGGATCGACGGCCGCGCCCCGGGAAAACGAGCGCGCGGGCTCGAACACAATGGAGAGATTTCCCCTCTGAAAGCCCGGCGCGGCCGGCGCGTCAGCCGGGGAGCAGGAGGGACAGCGGTACACGACGTCATCAGAGGCGAACTTGCGGCCGCAGTCGCCGCAGACGTAGGTGAGCGCCATCCGCTCAGGTGCCCCGTGAGCCGTGCGCGCGCTCGCCGGCCTTTTCCTCGAGCCCGACGTCTCCGTTGAACTCCTGGATGAGCTCGTCGATCCGGGCGGCCTGGCCCTGGATTCTTTCCCAGTATTCCGGGTCGCTCCACTGGGCGTTCAGCTCCTGCACGGTTTTCCCCTGCTGCTCGACCCAGGTGTAGTACTTGAGGTTGTGCACGCGTTTCCTCTCGGGGTGCGTCAGCTCCAGCACGTTGTCCGAGCGCTGTCCCTCCAGGGACACGGCCATGGCGCGCACGGCCGCGGGCCGGTCAAGAGGGCCTTCCTGCTCGGCCAGCTCCCGCACCCGTGAGCCGTACAGCTGCATGGAGTCCGTCAGGATGGTCACCACCGCGTCGTTCTCCGAAAGCTCGAAGTGGCGCGCCAGCTTGATGGAGGCAAGGAGGTTCCCCATGCCGGAGATCCCCACGAGCGGAAGGGACTCGATGAGCGGCGCGGGCACCCCGCGCGCCGAAAGGAGCGCCTTCCCCTCCGGCTCGTTGAACAGCCGCAGGAGGTTCATGCAGTCATGATCGTCCACGGCGATCACGGCATCGAGGTTCCGCACGTTGTGGATCCACGGCACGTGCTTGTCGCCGATGCCCTCGATGCGGTGCGCGCCGAACCCGTTCATCAGCAGGGTGGGGCACTGGAGCGCCTCCGCGGCGCCGATCTTCACGCCGGGGAACGTCTGCTTCAGCCGGTCCCCCGCGGCGATGGTCCCCGCCGAGCCGGTGGAGGAGACGTAGGCGGCAAGGACCCCCTTCTTTCCCAACGCGCGCTCCATGACCCAGCTGATGGCGTCCGCGGTGATCTCGTAGTGCCAGAGGTAGTTTCCGAATTCCTCGAACTGGTTGAAGATGACGATGTCGTCCCCGCGCTCCCGTGAAAGCTCGCGGCACTTGTCGAAGATCTCCTTGACGTTGCTCTCACTCCCCGGCGTCGTGATGACCTCTCCGGCGATCCCCGACAGCCACTGGAACCGCTCCCGGCTCATTCCCTCCGGGAGGATCGCGATGGACTGGCAGCCCAGAACGGCGGAATTGAACGCGCCGCCGCGGCAGTAGTTGCCCGTGGAAGGCCAGGCGGCCTTCTGTTTCGTGGAATCGAAGGAGCCGGTGACCAGCGCGGGGGCGAGGCATCCGTAGGTGGCGCCCACCTTGTGGGCGCCGGTGGGAAACCACTTGCCGACCAGCGCAATGATCCGGGCGGGGACCCCGGTCAGCGAGCTGGGGAACTCCAGGAAGTTCACCCCTCCGAACGTGCCGCCGGACTCCACCGGCTCGTTGCGCCACGTGATGCGGAACAGGTTCAGCGGGTTCACGTCCCACAGGCCGGTGCTCTTCAATCCTTCCAGCGCCCTGCGCGGGGCGGTCTCGGGCGCTTTCATCTGCGCGAACGTCGGGAGGATGATGCCCTTCTCTCGGCAGCGGCGCACGTTACGACCGCGCACGTCGGGGTGTACGTCGAGGGAGATCATGGGACGATGAAAACAGGCCCCGCGGCCGGTGTCAAGGAGAAGAGACTTCGAAGGCACGGGCGCGGCGCTGGGGGCGCCGCGCTCCGATCAGTCCGCGGCGAACAGGTCGAAGAAGGGAGGGAACGTGGTGAGCACGCCGACCACGAGGAGGATCGCGGAGACGACCACGACGGGCCCGATTTTCACTTCGCGGTCCTTCCATGCAAGGCCGAGGAGCAGCCAGGCCGCGAGCCATACGGCGATCCCGAGAATCGTCTTTCCGGAGAGTGCCCCGACCGCCTTGGACCACGTGAGAGCCTTGCTGAATGACGCGATGGCCTCCGCGAGAGTGGAGATGATCCCAAAAGCCGCGAGGCCGATACCGCCGGCCAGAACGGCCGCTGCCGAAGGTCCTGTTTTCATACGACCGGTGCCTCCTTGGTGATGATGGCCCCGAGCACGCCCACGATGCCAGCGAGCACGAACGCGACGCAGACGATCACGAACAGCGTCCAGCGGATCCTGTTCTCCTCCGTGAGCTTCTCACCGTAGCGGAAGATCAGGTACGCGGCCACCGTCGCGATGATGGGAACCACCCAGCCCAGGTGCTCCTTCCACTCCATGCCGAAGTTGTGCCACCCGCTGACCGCCGTGTTCGCAAGGAGCCTCGAGCGCGGGAAGCCGCTCAGGTCAGTGGTTCCCTGCGGCGGCACCGCCCGGTACCAGGGGTACACGAACCAGGTCCCGACGATGACGGCGAGCCACGAAAGGACCGCGATGACGAGGCCGGAGATCTTGAGGAGAATCACGTTGGTACGGACCCCCTGGGCGGTCAGGGCTCCTGACCTCAGGGTGAGCAGGAGCGCAAGCGTGGCGGTGAAGAAGAGGATGAAGCCGAACCCGAACGCCATCCCGTGGATGGCCGTCCAGAACTCACGAGACGTGAACTGCATGCAGCGCCCTCCATCTCCTGAGGATTTACTGACGCAGGGAGGCGATCGTCAACAGAAAAAGGGCCCGGACCGGGGCGGCTCCGGACCCGACCACGGCGCTAGATGACGGGAAACTCGTGCGAGCAGCGCGGGCAGACGACCATGCCGCAGCTTCGAAAGGGCCGGGGGCAATGCGCGCAGGCCATGCTTTGAGCCCTGTCGAACCGGGCGCCGCACAGCGGGCACTGGACCGTCTGCGGGGCTTGCGTTCTGCCCGTCTGCGCCGTTTCGCCGTTCGGCGATCGCCGTCTGAACATCGCCAGGCTCTCCTACCCGATACCCAGGGCGCGCAGTCCCCACCGCGCCGCGCCGCCCACGAGGAGCGCCAGCGTGATCGTGAAAGCCACGATCCCCGCCGCCCGCCGCCACCCCAGCTCCCTCCCCAGCACGGCCACGGTGGCCACGCAGGGAATATAGATAGTGTTCACCAGCGCGTACACGAACAGCTGCGCGGGCACCATGAAGTCCAGGAGGCTCTTCGTGTGCGGCCCGTAGCGGACGATTGCCAGGGTGAGGAGGAGCTGGAGCGCAAGCTCCTTTCTCAGGATGGCGAAGATCAGCGTCAGACCCGCGACCGCGGGCAGGCCGAGCCATCCCTCCATGATGGGAGCCAGGGGTCCGGAGAGCTTCCAGATCAGTCCGGTCTCATAGAGCGCGCCCAGCGCGAGGCTTCCCCCCAGGACGATGGGTGTCGCCACGAAGATGAAGTCCTTGAACCGGTGCCATGTCTTGACGGCGATGGACTTGAGCGACGGCATGCGGAACGGGAACATCTCCATGACGAGCCCGCTGGACTGCCCGGGCATCACCTTGTTCAGCGCGACGCCGGAAACCGCGACGAGGACGCCCATGAGGGCGAACACGGCGATCCCCCACTGCCATCCGGCCAGCCCGGCAAGGGCGCCGAGGACGACCGCCGTGCGGGCGGAGCAGGGAACGAGGACGATGAGCGTGCTGGCGATGGTCCGCTCCCGCAGCGTGGTCAGAACGCGCGTTCCGATGATGGCCGGCACGTTGCAGCCCGCTCCCGCGACGAGCGGGATGATGGACCGGCCGTGCAGGCCGAAGCGGTGCATGATCCGGTCCGTGAGGAAGGCCACCGAATTGAGGTATCCGCTGTCCTCCAGGAACGCGAGGAGGAAGTAGAACGTCAGCACGTAGGGGATGCCGACCGCAAGAGACGCCTGAATGCCGGCGTCCGGGCCCCAGATCAGGATCTTGGCGAAGACGGTGTTTCCCGCCGCCGCGTGGATGGCGCCCTGGATGAGGGGAGACAGGACGAGCGCCCAGAGGGAGCTGAATGCCCGGGCCAGGAAGTCTCCGACCACGAACAGGAAGGCAAAAATCCCGGCGAGCGCCGCCGCGAGGATCGGCATGCCGGTGAGCGGAGACGTCGTGAGCCGCCAGAGGCGCTGGGAAAAGAGCTCCCGGTCCCGGCCGCGGCTCTGCACCTGTTCGGCGATCGAGCCCGCAAGGCCGTGGCGCTCCCGGATGATCCTCAGCGACGCCTCTTCTCCGTGTTCCCGCTGTATCTGCTCAGCGGCGCTCTGAACGACCCTGAGGAGCTCGGGTCCCTGGTCCGCTTCACGGACGATCTCGGTGAACTGGGCATCGTTCTCGAGAAGGAGGAGAGCGAGGCCCCGGACGCCGACGTGCGGCGCGCGCCCGTTCAGCATCCTCCCGATGTCCGCGCTCAGCCGGGAAACGACCTGTTCGATGTCCGCGCCATATCTCGTGACGGGGGACGCAGGGGTTGCCGCGGCGCAAGCACGGCTCCCACCGCCCCGGGACGCGCGGGCAGCTTCAACGGCCGCGCCAAGGAGCGTCTCCAGGCCTTCCCCGTGAGTGGCCACGGTGGGAATGACCGGGATGCCGAGGATCCGGGAGAGGCCGCCGACGTCGATCTCGATTCCCTTCTTCCGTGCCTGGTCGAAGAGGTTGAGCGCCGCGACGACCGGGAATCCCATGTCGAGGAGCTGGAGGAGCATGTAGAGGTTGCGTGTGAGGTTCGTTGCATCGAGGATCACGATGACGACGTCGGGGTTCCCGTCCAGGATGCCCTGCCGCGCTACCCACTGGTCCTCGGAGACGGCGCCCAGCGCGTAGGTCCCGGGGAGGTCCACGAGCCCGATCCTCAGGTCCGCGAGGCGCGTGGCGGCCACGTTGATCTCCACCGTCTTGCCCGGGTAGTTCGCCGTCACCGCGCCGGTGCCGGTGAGCGTGTTGAAGATGGAAGACTTTCCAACGTTGGGGTTGCCGGCAAGCGCGAAGACGAAATCCGTGCGGCCCCGCATCTCGTTCACGGCGCCGCAGCAGGAGAGGCTCATTTTTCGTTCTCCCTGACCCAGATCTTCTCCGCGATCTCCCGTCCCAGCGCGTAGGTAGCGCCCTTGACGCGGACAAGCAGGGGACCTTCGAACGGCGCGACCTGCTCCACGCGCACCGGTGCGTCCGGCATCATCCCCAGGGTGGCAAGGTATTCCAGGAGGTCCCGCTTCTCCTCCGCGATCTTTGCGATCACGCCGCCCTGGTCACGCTTCAGGCTGCTGAGCCTGCGCGCCGGTGGCTCCGCGGTCCGTCCGAGCTTGTCCGGAATGGGGTGCCCGTGGGGGCAGGTATCGGTCTTGGTGAGAAGGGCCGTCATGCGGGACTCCACCTCGGGGGACAGGACGTGCTCCAGCCTGCAGGCCTCCTCATGCACGTCCTTCCAGTCCATGCCCAGCACGTCCACGAGGAAGCGCTCCGAGATGCGGTGCCGGCGGATGAGGTCCAGCGCGGCCTTCCTGCCCCGGCGGGTCAGGACGATTCCCCGGTCCCGGCTCTTTTCCGCGAGGCCCTTGTCCACGAGGCGCTCCATCATCTCCGTGGCGGAGGCGGGGGACACGGCGAGTTCCTTGCCCAGCTCCGTGGTGCCGAGCTTTTTCCGGTCCCCGGCGAGCTTGTAGATGGCCTCAAGGTATTCCTCAACGACGGGTGATTCCATGCCGCAATCCTCCTCTTAGGTGGCCCTAAAAAGTATCCTGCGGCATACCGTAAGCAATGTCAAGAGATTTTTTTCACGATTGAGAAGCGATCAGTGTCGGGAATGGATTCTCGATAGGATCACCTTTTCCCAGGGAGTTCCGCGGTAGGCATCCAGCAGGTCGCGGAGGAGGTCCAGTTCGGTCGGCACGTCTCGCCGCGTGACGTCAGAAGGAAGGAGAATCTCCCGGTCCGCCGTTGAAAAGCTTCCCAGGAAAAGAAGCCCCGGAGATTCAGCGTAGAACACCAGGGGTGAAGCTCCGCCCGGGGCTTCTGTCCGCACGGTGACCAGCGTCCCGCCTTCCGTAGTGAAGGAAGAGATCTTCCATCCTCCGCCGACCGGAAGCGGATCCGTGAAGAACATGCTCCCCCGCCGGTACGGCTCCACAAGAAGCTCCGGGCCCCCGGGCTCGATCCTCTGCAGAACGATGTCGCTCACCGCGCCGTTGAAAAGGAGACCATCACTGCAGAGGGATCCGAAGACAACGAAGCTGCCGGCCGGATCTTCTGCGGGCGGCAGCGGGGAGGGCTCCTCCGAGGCGCAGCCCAGGACGCACGCGCTGAGCCAGACGAGAATCCCTGCCACGTTTTTTCCCATGCCGGAACCAATGGAGGCGCCGGCCGGCCGCTTCCCGGATCCTCTTTTTCCCGCTATTCTCCGCTCACCAAGCAGGAATCGACAGGTGTCTCACGCACACGGCGGGAAATGGGCCGTTTTCGCCATCGTCGCCATCGGGGTCTTCATGGGGACACTCGACTCGTCCATCGTCAACATCAGCCTCCCCACGATCGCGCGGGACTTCCGTGTCCCCCTGGGAGGCTCCATCGAGTGGGTGGTCATTGCGTACCTGCTCATGAGCGCGGCAACGCTCCTGAGCGCCGGAAGGCTGTCCGACCTGATCGGCCGCAAGTCGGTGTGGATGGCCGGCCTCGCGCTGTTCACCGGGGGCTCCGCGCTCTGCGGCGCGTCCTTTTCCCTGTGGTTCCTGATTGCGTCACGGGCCATGCAGGGGCTCGGGGGCGCCCTTCTTTTTTCCACGAGTCCCGCGCTCCTGACTGCGGCGTTCCCGCCTGAGGAGCGCGGCCGCGCGCTCGGACTGAATGCCGTGACGGTGGCCCTCGGGACGAGCGCCGGCCCCACCCTGGGAGGGATCATCACCGCCTCCCTCTCCTGGCGGTGGATTTTCTTCATCAATCTTCCGCTGGGGCTGGCAGGCGCTTTTCTCTCCTGGAGAATTCTGGACGGTTCACGGGCCGGGAGAGCCGGGCGCTTTGATCCCCTGGGAGCCGCGAGCCTCGGCATCGGGCTTGCCGCCATCATCGCCGCGCTCTCCTTCGGTACCGAGCTCGGGCTGCGCTCGCCGCTGATCATCTCGGCGATCATCGTCGGCGCCGCATGCCTGACGGCATTCTTCTTCATCGAGCGGCGCGTGCCGGATCCCGTGGTGAAGTTCTCCCTGCTGCGGGACCGGGTCTTCCTCTCGGCGAACCTCAGCCTGATCCTCAGCTTTCTCGCGCTTTTCGCCGTTGGATTCCTCATGCCGTTCTACCTGGAGCAGCTTCGAGCCTTCCCGACGGAGGTGGCCGGCCTCCTGCTGACCCCGCTGCCCATCATGATCGCCGTGATCGCGCCGCTCAGCGGGATGGTGTCGGACCGGATCCGCAGCACGCGCTGGCTCGCCGCCTCGGGCCTTCTCATCGCCTGCACCGGGCTCGTTCTCACCGGGCTTCTCACCGCGGAGAGCTCGATTGCCGACATCGTCTGGAGGCTTCTCGTCATCGGTTTCGGCCAGGCGCTCTTCCAGGCCCCGAACAACAGCGCGCTCATGGGCTCCGCGCCGCCGCAGGACCGGGGCCTGGCCGCGGGGTTCCTGGCCACCGGCCGCGTGATGGGGCAGAGCCTCAGCGTCGCGCTCGCGGGAGCGGTGTTCACCGGCCTCGGCGGCGCGGTTGCCGGCGCAGCCCTGGAGCGGGGGGACAGCGCGGCCCCGGACCTGTCGGGAACGTTCCTCACCGCTTTCCGCGCGGCTTTCTTCGTGTGCGCCGGCGTCGCCGTGGTGGGCGTGGCGGCCTCTCTCGTGCGCGGCGCGCGCGAAAAAGGAGCGCAGGACAGGCGCGCGCGCAAACAAATTTTGCACACACGGACGAAACAGGAGTAGAATCGGATTCCAATGAGCGACGTCATGAGACCCATCCCTTTCCGGCAGCTGGTGCTCCGCTGCCTGGCGGAATACCGCGCCAAGGGATCCATCTTCGATATTGCGGCTGATCATTTCTGGCGGCCCTCCGCCGCGCGCCGGGTCTCGATCTTTTCCTCCTCCGCGGAGAACCCCGTGGGACCCGCGGCCGGCCCCCATACCCAGCTCGCTCAGAACATCGTTGCAGCGTGGCTCACCGGCGGCCGGTATTTCGAGCTGAAAACGGTACAGAAGCTTGACTCTTTGACCATCGAGAAGCCGTGCATCGACGCTTCAGATGAAGGCTACAACGTCGAGTGGTCCACGGAGCTGAGCCTGGACCAGGCCTACGATGAGTATCTCAAGGCGTGGATGGTTCTCCATGTCTTCGACGCTCTCGTCGGCGCCTCCGGCATGGGGGCGCCTCCGGCCGGGCCGTCGTTCCTGTTCAACATGAGCGTCGGCTACGACCTGGAGGGGATCCGCACGGAGAAGATGGATCGTTTCATCAACCGGCTCATCGACTCGTCCTCCGAGGCATTGTTCCTGCGCTACCGGGAGGAGCTCGCCTCACTGGCGGAAGACCCGTCCCTCCTTGCCGGCACGCCGTGGCGGGACAGGACGTCCCAGCTTCGCGCCGTTCCGGCGGGCGTATCACCGCGCATCTGCGGATCGGTCACCCTGTCCACCATGCACGGCTGCCCCCCGGGAGAGATCGAATCGATCTGCCTGTACATGCTGAAACAGAAGAAGCTGGACACGCTCGTGAAGCTCAACCCCACGCTGCTCGGGTACGACCGGGCTCGGGAGACGCTTTCAGGGCTGGGCTGGACCACGGTGACGCTCTCCCGGGAAGGCTTCCAGAAGGACCTCCAGTACTCTGCCGCGGTCCCCATGCTGCGCCGGCTCCAGGAGGCGGGCCGGGCGGAGGGACGCCACTTCGGGGCAAAGCTTTCCAACACCCTCGCGTCGGCCAACGACAAGAAGGTCCTGCCGGGCGCGGAGATGTACATGTCGGGCCGGGCGCTCTATCCGTTGACCATGAGCCTTGCTGCAGCGCTGGCCGCGGACTTCGAGGGGGACCTTCCCCTTTCCTTCTCCGGCGGGATCTCCGCCTGGAACGCGGCGGAGGTCCTCTCCGCAGGGATCCGGCCGCTCACCCTGGCCACGGACCTCCTGAAGCCGGGCGGCTACGGCAGGCTCAAGGAGATCGCGGAGATCACCGAGCGGCACGCCGAGTCGTGGAGCGCGTCCCGGGTGGACCCGTTGAGGACGCGCACGGCCGCGGAGTCCTCACGCGCCGTGGAGCACTTCCGCAAGGACTTCCGCGGGGACGACCAGGTCCACGTTCCCGGGGCCCTGCCCCTGTTCGACTGCTTCGTCGCGCCGTGCCTCGTCACCTGTCCCATCCACCAGGACGTTCCGGAGTACATCCACCTTGCCGGTGAAGGGCGCTACGAGGAAGCATTTGACGCCATCTACGCCCGCAACCCCCTTCCGTTCATCACCGGGTACCTGTGCGACCACCAGTGCACGGAGAACTGCACGCGCATGGACTGGGAGGGCGCGGTCCGGATCCGGGAGATGAAGAGGATCGCCGCGGAAAGAGGGTACACGCCGTTCCGGCGCAGCGGAACGCCCAACGCCCGCAAGGCATCTGCCCGCGGAATCAAGGCGGCCATCATCGGGGCCGGACCGGCCGGGCTTGGCGCCTCGTGCTTCCTTGCCCGTGAGGGCTTCGAGGTCCACGTCTTCGAAAAGGAACACGAGCCGGGCGGGGTCGTGCGCTACCTGCTTCCCGGGTTCCGCATGCCTCCCGACGCGGTCGAAAAGGACGTGTCCCTCCTGCGCGACCAGGGCGTTCAGTTCCATTTCGGCGAGCGTACGATCCCCGCCGTCCGGGACCTGCAGGCCGGCGGCTTCCGCTACGTGCTTGCCGCGGTGGGAGCGCAGGGGGACCGGGACCTCGGCATCCCCGGGGCGCGGCCGGTTCTTTCGTTCCTGCGGGAGTTCCGCCAGGATCCATCCCGGCTCCAACTGGGAAGCACGGTCGTCGTCGTTGGAGCCGGTGACACCGCCATGGACGCCGCGCGGGCGGCAAAGCGCTGTGCCGGCGTGAAGGACGTCAGCATCGTGTACCGCCGCGCCGAGCGGGACATGCCCGCCTCCCGGGAGGAGTACGAGTCAGCGCTCCGGGAGGGAATCGGCTTCCACTTCCTGCGGGCGCCGCAGGCGTGGGTGAAAGGCCCGGGAACGGGCCTCGTGTGTACCGTGATGGAACAGGGCGCGCCGGATGAGAGCGGCCGCTCCCGGCCTGTGCCGACGCGAAAGGCGGAGACTCTCTCTGCCGACACGCTGATCACCGCTGTCGGCGTCGATGTCGAGAAGGACCTGCTGGAGGCTCTCGGGATCGCCGCCGCGGATGCTCCGTCACACCCGGATCCTGAAAGCCAGGAGACCGGGATTGCCGGCGTGTTCCTGATCGGGGATGCGGCGCAGGGCGCGGAGACAATCGTCAAGGCCATCGCCTCTGCCCGGCGCGCGGCAGACGCCATCTGCGCCAAGGAAGGCGGCAGCAAGTACCGCAACGGCAGGCTGCCGGCGGAAGACACCGTGCTCCTGAGAAGCCGCCGCGACCGGCTCGCCGCGGCATCCGGGCCGTCGGCAGAGGACGAGCAGATCCGGGAGCGGGAGTCGCGCCGCTGCCTGGGCTGCCGCGCTCTGTGCATGAAGTGCGTGGAGGTGTGCCCCAACCGGGCCAACACCATGGTGCGCGCCGCCAATGGGTTCCGCGACGAATGGCAGATCGTGCACCTGGACGCGTTCTGCAACGAGTGCGGCAACTGCGCCACGTTCTGCCCGTGGGACGGCAGGCCCTACCGGGACAAGCTCACGATCTTCGCCGGCGCGGAGGACTTCCACAAGAGCGAGAACCCCGGGTTCTTCCTCAGCGGCGGCAAGGGGCTGCTCCGGCTCGGCCTGGCCGTGCGCCAGTTCGCCCTGGACGACGCCGGCAACGTTCCCGCGGACATCGGCGACGAGTCCGTGAGATCGCTCATGCAGACCGTCGTGAAGCACCACTCCCACCTGTTCGTGTGAGTCGGCAAGGGGGCCGCCATGATCGCGCTGAAAAACGCAACCGTCGTGCACCTGAATCCCGCGGACGTGGCCCCCGGGGTGGACGTTCTCATCGACGGGACGGAAATCGCCGCGGTCGGCAAGGCCGCGGCTGAAGGAGTGCGCGCGGAGCGCACCATCGACCTGGCCGGCCGGCTTCTCATGCCGGGGCTGGTCTGCGGGCATGATCACTTCTACTCGGGACTCTCCCGGGGCATCATGGCGCGCATCGCGCCCAGCACGGACTTCGTCTCAACGCTGGAGAACCTCTGGTGGCGGCTGGACCGCGCCATTGACCGGGACATCCTGGCCAAAGGCGCGGTTATCTGCGCGATGGAAGCGGTGAAAGCCGGCTGCACGTCCGTCATCGACCATCATGCTTCCCCCTCTTTCATTGAAGGCTCCCTGGAAGTCCTGAAAGCCGGCTTTGAAAAGGTGGGGCTGCGCGGAATCCTCTGCTACGAAACAACGGACCGCAACGGCGCGGACGGCATGAAGGCGGGGATCGCGGAGAACCGCAGCTTCGCCGGGCTCGTGGAGGCGGAGCGCCGGGGTAGAGGGAAACAGCGCCTGGTGGAAGCGCTGATCGGCGGGCATGCCCCGTTCACGCTTTCGAACGACGGCCTGGAGGCGCTGGGAGGCGTGGTCCGGGAAACGGGCCGCGGCTTCCACGTGCATGTCGCGGAGGACGCCTTTGATCCGTCTTTCTCCCACCGGTTCCACGGAAAGGACGCTCTGCGGCGCCTGGACGATTTCGGGCTGCTCACCGGCACCTCCCTCGTCGCCCACGGTCTGTACCTCACAGCGGAGGATCGCGAGATCCTCAATGCGCGTGACTCGTTTCTCGCGCACAACTGCCGGTCCAACATGAACAACCACGTCGGGTACAACGGCGAGCTGCCCCACGTGAAGAACGTCGTGCTGGGCACGGATGGCATCGGGTCCGACATGCTGCAGGAGCTGAAGTTCGCCTACTTCCGGCATCGCGACGCCGGCGGCCCGCTGTCGCCGGGCGCTTTCGCCCGGTTCCTCCAGAACGGAAACGAGATCCTCCACCGCTGTTTCGGGGAGAGCTTCGGGAGGGTGGAGAAGAACTACAAGGCGGATCTCACGATCCTGGACTACGACTCCCCCACGCCGCTCGTGCGCGAAAATGTCGCCGGGCATGCCGTGTTCGGCATGGGAAGCCGGGACGTGGACACGGTGATCGTGAACGGGAAGATCGTCATGGAGAGCAGGAGCTTCCGCTGGGACGCCGCCGCCGCGTACGCCGAGGCGCGCGAGGCCGCGCAGAAACTGTGGAGGACGATGGATTCCCTGTAGCGCCGGCTCTCCTGTACCGCCCGCGCCTGCAACGCCCGCTCGTTCTAGAGTGACGGCAGCACGCCCTCCACGACGAAAACCATTCCCAGCGTGAAGACAGCCACGGCCGCTTCCGCGGCTACCCCGACCACCAGCGGGGAGATCCCGGTCCGCACCATGTCGCGGAAGCTCGTGCGCAGGCCCACCCCCACGAACGTGAGCTGAAAGGCCCATTCGGAAAGATTCTTCAGTCCGTTCGTCTTTGCCACGAGCCCGGCGTGGTCTCCCGGCGAGCGAAGCGCCGCGAACAGGACGCTGAACAGCACCGAGAGCGCGAGGAATCCAAGCACGAACTTGGGGAACTTCTGCCAGAGGAAGAGCCCCTTGTTGGAGACATCTTTTGCCAGGCCGCGGCGCGAGTAGGAGATGGCGAAGCCCAGGATCACGAAACCCATGAGCGCGTTTCGGCACAGCTTGGCGAGGGTGGTGTAGGCCACGGCGGCCCTGGAGTAGATGGCGCCGGTGGCCACGGCCTCCGCCGTGTTGTCTACCGCGAGCCCGGCCCAAAGGCCGAAGGCCTTGTCAGACATCCCCATGAGCCTGCCGAGGAGCGGGTAGGCCACGAGGGCGAGCGCGCCGAACACGAGGATAACGGCGATGGCATACCCCGTCTCTTCCTTTTTCGCGTCGATGGAGCCCGAAGCGCCGATGATCGCCGAGACGCCGCAGATTCCGACGCCCACGGAGATGAGGCTGCCAAGCTTCTCCGGCAGCCGGAACAGCCGGGAAAACAGGCTGACGAAGGCGATGGAAAACGCGATCTCTACCACGACGATGGCCAGCCCGATCCCGCCGAGGCGTGCCACGTCCGTGATGAGGAATCGCGCGCCCATCAGCACGATCCCCACCTTCAGGAAGAACTCGTAGGAGTTGATTCCCTCCGCGAAGATCCGCGGCAGGGGGATCAGGTTGCCGATCAGCATTCCGCCGATGATGGCGATGATGACGCTGGCGGCCAGCGAGCGAAGCCATGCGACGGTGATGATGGCCTGGAGCCAGTTGGAGAGGAGCTTGCCGCCGATGGCGAGTGCCACGATGAGAGCGATCCCCGGCAGCAGGCCGAGCAGGGAACGGAAGAAGTTTCTCATCCCGTCACCTCACCAGGGGATGGTCGGCAGGATGCCGCCGAGAACGAGCGCCGCGATGACCGCCGCCGTGATGACCGTCCACCAGTCCAGAGAGATGCGCTTCTTCTGCGTTTCCATGGGAGCCCTCCCTGGCCGCGCATTCTGCCCGGCGCCCGGGCGGGAGTCAACGAAACACCGTCGAATTAACGGAAAATCAACCGTGGAGGTGGAAATTCGCAGCTGTCCGAAGGGAGGGTCGGATCATGCGTCGAACATTCGAACGAAAAATCCGGTTTGATCAGGGCGGTTCACGTGGCGCGGCGCGCTCTTCCGTCGAGGCGTTCGTCGCGCCGGAAGCGCAGCCATCGGCGGAGGCCGCGCTCCACGAGGACCATCATGTCCTCCGTGAGGTCGTCCGCGGAATGGTCGCGCGCGCTCAGGGGAATCGTGGAGAACACCGCGATCAGCATGCGCTTTGCGTTGTGGAACAGGCTCGTGCGAAACACTCCCCTCCGCGTGCCTTCGTCGAGGATATCCTCGATGAGGGACTCGATCCGGGAAAAGAGCGTGCTGCCTCTCTGCCGGCGCTCCTCCAGGCCCGGGTACAGGTAGCGCTTCTCTCCCCCATAGATTCCGCGGAGGATTTCGTTCGTCCGCAGGCTGAGGGTCGTGTAGCGGAACAGCGCCTTCAGCCGGTACAGCGGCGACCGGAAGCTGCTGACGCGCTTTTCCAGGTCCCGGATGCCCCGCTCCTCCAGGCTGTCCAGGACCGATCCGTAGAGCTGCTCCTTGCTGTCGAAGTACGTGTAGAAGCTGCCCATGCCGAGGCCGGCAGCGCTCGTGATGTCCTTGATGCTGACGTCGCGGTATCCGTGCTGTGCGAACAGCCGTTCGCCGATTCGGAGGAGTGCTTCCCTGCGGTTCGTTTCTCCCGACATGGCGCGTTCCACAAACCGGATTTCACGCTCGAATATCCGGCTGCTTCGCTCCTCCCGGGCCGCGCCGGCGCTTTTTGCGTCGGTTTTGCACCGTGCCGGGCCCTTTTCTCACGCGCGCGCAGCGCGCTGGTTGACAATGCGGGACTCGAAAAACAGTCTGTGCCCTGACAGTATGAAAGCACGACAGAGAGAGCGTGCCAAGGGGTATGCGGGCGGGCCTCCTGGCAGCCATTACCATCTTGCCTGTCCGGTCTGCGGGCGCCGCTTCGAGGATTCCCCGACGGAATTCCTCCTTGCCTGTCCGGAGAAGCACGACCCGTCGCTCCTGAAAGCGGTCTATGACCAGAAAAAGCTCGTCGCTCATCCCGAGCAGACCGGCGTTTTCCGGTTTTCCGACTGGCTGCCCGTCCGCCGGAGGCTCACAGGTTCTCGGGGGCCGGTTGTCTACCAGAGCCGCGGCCTGGGGCCCCACCTCGGGCTGGAGAACCTCTCCATCGTCTTCAGCGGCTGGTGGCCGGAAAAGGGCGCCTTCATGGAGACGTGCACGTTCAAGGAGCTGGAAGCCCAGGCGGTCTGCGCCCGCGTCGGGGCGCACTGGCCGTCGCGGCTCGTCGTCTCCTCCGCCGGCAACACGGCTCGCGCGTTCCTCGATTCCTGCTCCCGCTACGACGTGCCGGTCCTCGTGGTAGTGCCGGGCCGCTCGCTTCCCCTGCTGTGGACCACGACGGAACGGAAGCCCTTCGCGCGCCTGGCCGTCCTGGACGGGGAGGCAGATTACGCGGATGCCATCGCCCTGGCCAACAGGATTTCCGGACTCGATGGCTACTACCCCGAAGGGGGCGCGCGCAACGCGGCGCGCCGGGACGGGATGGGCACCGCGCTCCTGCTCGCCGTGGAGCAGATGCGCCGGATCCCCGACCATTACTTCCAGGCCGTGGGCAGCGGCACGGGTGCCATCGCCGCGTGGGAAATGAACCAGCGCCTGATCGATGACGGCGGCTTCGGGGACACGTGGATGAGGCTGCACCTCGCGCAGAACTCTCCCTTCACTCCCATGACAGACGCGTGGGAGGCAGGCTCGCGCAGCCTGGCGACATCGGATGACATGGAGGCCCGCCGCAGCGCGCTCGCCATCCGCGCGCCCGTGCTGGGCAACCGCAACCCGCCCTACGGGATTGCCGGCGGGCTCTATGACGCGCTGCGGCACACCAGCGGCTCCATGTACCGGGTGTCCAACACGGAGGCCGCGCTGGCCGGTGACGTGTTCCAGCGGCACGAGGGGTGCGACATCGACGCCGCCGCCGAGGTGGCCGTTGCCGCCCTGATCCAGGCGCGGGCAGCGGGCCGGATCAAGCCGAACGACCACATCGTCCTGAACGTCACGGGCGGCGGCCGGGATCTCCTGGCCCGGGACAGGAAGCTGGAGCTGATGCGCCCGGACGTGCGCTTCTCAATCGCGGACCTCCATCACGAGGAGACCGGCTCGAGGATCCGGGAAGTCATGGAGGCTGCCGGGTGAACGATCTCTTCGACAAGACCCGCGGTGACGGAGGCTACTTCGGGGCGTTCCGGGCCCACCGGGACATGTACTTCACGCAGCCCGTGCTGGACGGGGCCCCGGGCCCCCGCATGAAGTTCCAGGGCCGTGACGTGATCATGTGGGCCATCAACAACTACCTCGGCATTGCCGGCCGGGCGGACGTGAAAGCCGCGGCCGTGAAAGCCATGAGCGACTACGGCCCCGGGTGCCCCATGGGCTCGCGCCTGCTCACCGGCAACACGGACCACCACATCGCGCTGGAAAAGCAGCTTGCGGACTTCTGCGGCAAGCCGGCGTCCATCCTCTTCAACTACGGGTACCTCGGCGTCCTGGGAACGATTTCCGCGCTCATCGGCAAGGACGATATCGTGGTCATCGACTCCCTCTCCCACGCCTCGATGATTGACGCCACGGTGCTCGCCTCCGCCGGCAGGCGCTTCCGCCCCTACAAGCACAACGACATGGACAACCTCGAGTTCCACCTGCGCGGCGCCAATCGCGACCGCACCGGAGGGATCCTCGTGGTGACGGAGGGCGTATTCGGCATGAAGGGCAACTGCGCGCGTCTGGCCGACGTCTGCCGGCTCAAGAACCAGTACGGCGCGCGCCTGTTCGTGGACGATGCTCACGGCTTCGGGGTCATGGGGCCCACCGGACAGGGAACCGGCGAGCACCTTGGCGTGCAGGACAGGATCGACCTCTATTTCGGGACCTTCGCCAAGGCCTTCGCCGCCATCGGTGGCGTGACGGCCGGTGAGGACGACGTCGTGGAATACATCCGCTACAACGCCCGCACCAACGTTTTCGCCAAGGCGCTTCCGCTTCCGTACGTGAAGACCGTGGAAGCGGCGCTCGCGGTGGTCAAGGATCCGGCCCCGCGCGCGCGGATGTGGCAGATCACGAAGCTCCTGCAGTCGGGGCTGGAGGGCCTGGGATACGACATCGGGGAAACCGAGTCTCCTATCACCCCGGTGTACGTGCCCTCAGGAGACGAGAAGTCCGCCATGGCGATGGTTTCGATGCTCCGGGAGGAATACGGCGTGTTCGTTTCCGGCGTCACGTTCCCGGTGGTGCCTCCCGGCGTCGTCCTGTTCCGCATGATCCCTACGGCGGCGCACTCGGAGGAAGACGTCGAGCAGACTATCGCCGCGTTCCAGAAGATGCGTGACAAGCTGAAACTGGATCTTTCCCGAAAGCCGTCCCTCGTCAACAGGTAGCGCGGTGTCCAGCCGCACGGCCCTGGTGACCGGGGCATCACGGGGCATTGGCAAGGCGATTGCCGCGTCCCTTGTCCGGTGCGGTTGGCAGGTGGTAGGAACCTCCCGCAAACCGGACGACATGCCGGGCCTCCGCATGGCAGAGCTCGACCTTGCCAATGAGGCGAGCATCGAAGCCCTTGCCGCGTCCCTGGGGAACGTTGATCTCATCGTCCACAACGCCGGCGGCAGCCAGATCGGCCCGATCGAAGAAGTGCCGATCCCGGCAATGCGCGCGCTGTTCGAGCGGAACCTGTTCGGCGCGCTCCGGCTCACGCAGCTCCTCCTGCCGCGCATGCGCGCGCGAGGGTCGGGTCGGATCCTTTTCGTGAGCTCCTTCGCCGGGGTGATCCCCGTGCCGTTCCTCTCGATCTACGCGGCCAGCAAGGCCGCGCTGATCGCGGCGGGCCGCGGCCTGCGGCAGGAAGTGCTCGGCAGCGGCATCCAGGTGTCGGTGATTGCGCCGTTCGACATCCGCACGAACATACCGCTGGAGCTGAGCTACCGGCCAGACTCGCCGTACATGGCGAGCGTCCGTCGGGTCAGGGACGTGCGGGACCGCTCGCTCGCGGAAGCGCCCGAGCCAGATGTCGTTGCGAACCTCGTGCTGCGGGTCATTGCACAGCCTCACCCGCGCGCCTTCTACGCCGCCGGCAGGCGCGCGGGCCTCCAGGCTTTTCTCCTGAAGCACCTGCCTGACGCGCTGGTGGAGTTGATCGTGCGCCGCCTGTTCCGGGTTGACGGCTGAGCGGGGCCAGGGCTCAGTGCGGGGAAGCAGCGGCCCGCTTCCGGACCGTTGCCGGGTCGAAGTACGTCTGGTACAGGGACATGAGCGTGTCCGTGTACACGTCGTACTCCTCGTCATCGTCGACGGCTGTCTTGTAGCTCAGCGTCTGCCGGTCAGCCTCCGCGGCCCCGCCCAGGCTGATGCTTTCCACGCTGGCGATCCCCTCCGCGTGTTGCCAGCGCAGCTGAAGGGTGACGCGCTCCACGAGGTCGCTTCCCCGCGTCGTATCGACCGTGAGGAAAAGGTCATCCCCCTGGGCGCGGCTTTCCACCAGGCGCGAGGTCGTTGCACCCATCGTCCTGAACACGGGACTGCGGAACAGCACCTGCACGGGGCAGTCCTCTTTCAGACCGAACGCCTGGGACGTCAGCCACAGCCGCGCGCCCCAGAGCCCATCCGGAACGCTCTCCGCAAAAGCGGGGACGCCCGTGAAGGCGGCGGCGCACAGGAGCGCCGCCGCAGCGATCACGGCCTTCTTCATTCGACGATGATCCTTCCCGTCATGTCCTCATGCCCCTCGCCGCAGAACACGGTGCACAGGAAATTGAACTCTCCCGCCTTGTCCGGCGTCAGCGCCACCCGCGTGGGCTGGTTCGGCACGACGGACGTCTCGATGTTCAGGTCAGGGATCGCGAAGCCGTGACGGACATCGGTGGAGGTGATTTCGAGGGTCGCGGGCACGTTCTTTTTCAGCCGGATGACGTCCGGAGAGAACTCCCCGCGCCTGGCAACGACCTTGATCGTGGATCCGGCGCTCGATCCTGCGTCAGAGGTCTGGGAGGCGGCAAGAGGATACTCGGTGACCGTGACCTCGTGAGTGACGGTGTTCACCTTCACGGTGCGAAAGCCCAGCCCGCGGTACGGGTTCTGGGGATCCCAGGCTACCGGGGCGGACTTGGGCGCGGAGCCCGGGGCCGGCAGGGGGAACATCAGGCCGCGGGCCGCGTACTGGGTGAACCAGTCGTTGGAGTCCGTGCGGAGCTGGTGGATGTGGCCGTAGAACAGGTTCACGTTCCCGAACGGCTTGAGGAGATCCAGGGCGCGCGTTCCGTCCTTCGTTCTCCAGTCCCACTGCGGGTAGACGTCCAGGAGCGGGCGGTGGGAGAACAGGATGACCTGCGATCCTTTCTGGAATCCCGCCAGCGTCTTCTGCAGCCACGCGAGCTGGGCCTCACCGAGGCTGCTCCCGCTGGAGACGTTGTCCAGCGCGATGAAGTGAACGCCCTTGTCGTCGAACGAGTAGTAGGGCTCGCCAAAGAACTCGCGGTACGCCTGCGCGTTGTCGAGTGAGGCGTCGTGCTCTCCCGGCAGGAACTTGATCTCCTTGACGTTCAGCGAGCTGATGATGCTCTTGAACTCCGTCATGCGCTGCCGCCGCACCGCCGGGTCATCCGTCGTGTGCGTCTCGTCTCCCGAGAACACGATGAAATCCGGCGTTCCCGGGAGCGCGTTCACCTGGGCGATGGCCTTCTTCAGCGTGCCGGCGTAGTCGGGATTGATTGCCGGGTTGTTGAAACCCCAATGCGTATCAGAAAGCTGGACGAAGAGAATCTCGTTGGGGCCCGGGGAGCGTGACTGCGCTCCGAGGCCGCCCGCGAGCAAAGCGGCCAGGGCAACAACAAGGGCAGGAACCGGGAACCTGAGTTTCATGATGCATCCTCCATGCCCACTGGTACACGGGAGGACGCCGTCCGGATTGCCTAGCCTGCTCGGGGTTCGGCCGCGCGTGAACCTTCGCGGGCGCTCGCGATCATGAGCTTCAGTCGATTGAGCTGGTTCACCTCGCTGGCCCCCGGGTCGTAGTCGATCGCCGCGATGGTGACCTCGGGGTGACGCCGGCGAAGCTCGCGGATCATCCCCTTGCCCGTCACGTGGTTGGGGAGGCACGCGAAGGGCTGGACGCAGGCAATCGACGGGACCCCGGCCTTGATGAGCTCCACCATCTCCGCGGTGAGGAACCAGCCCTCACCCGTCGTGTTTCCCAGCTGGAGGATTCCGTCCACCCCGCGGGCAAGCTCGCGGATACCCGGCGGCGCGCTGAACCTGCCGGAGGCGGCAAGCTCCTTCTTCATCCGGAAGCGGAACAGCTCGAGGAGACCGTTCGCCGTCCGGGTGGCGAGCTCGGTCCGCAGCGTGCCGGCCAGCTTTTCCCGGCGGAACCGCGCCCCGTGAAACGAGTACAGGAGGAAGTCCAGGAGGTCCGGCACGACCGCTTCCGCCCCTTCCGCCTCGATGGTCCGGACGATGCTGTTGTTGGCCGTGGGGTGGAACTTCACGAGGATCTCTCCCACCACGCCCACGCGCAGCTTCCGTTCCTCGCGGATGGGAAGCTCGTCGAAGTCCTTCACCATCCGGCGGATCATCCGGTGATAGCGGAGGATTCCGGGGCGCGCCAGGGCGCGCGCGCATCGAGCGCTCCAGGCGTCACAGAGCCGCTCGGCGGAGCCGGGCACGATCTCGTACGGCCGCACGCGGTAGAGCATCCGCATGAGAAGGTCGCCGTAGACGAGCGCCATGATGCCCCGCACGAGGAGCCCCGCGGAGATCCGGAAGCCGGGGTTCCTTTCCAGGCCCAGCGCGTTCAGAGAGATGACAGGCACCCGGGCCATGCCGGCATCTGCCAGCGCCTTGCGCACGAACGCGATGTAGTTCGTTGCCCGGCAGCCGCCTCCGGTCTGCGTGATGAGCAGGGCCGTGTGGTCAAGGTCGTAGCGGCCGCTCCGCAGCGCCTCCATCATCTGCCCCACGACGAGGATGGACGGGTAGCATGCGTCGTTGTTCACGGAGGTGAGGCCCACGTCCACGGCGCGCCGGTCCACCTCCGGCAGGATCTCCAGCCGGTACCCCGAGTGCCGGAACGCCTGCTCGAGGATGCGGAAGTGGAGGGGGGACATCTGGGGCCCAAGGATCGTATGGGTTTCCCTCATGCCCCGCGTGAAAACGGGACGCCGCTTTCCGAGAGCCGGCGGCGCCGGGGCGGCGGTGGAGCCGCGCCCGTTTCGCGCTTCGAGGGCGGCGCGCAGAGAGCGCAGGCGGATCCGCGCGGCACCGAGGTTCGACTGCTCGTCGATCTTGATCAGCGTGGACATCCTGCCGCGCTCTTCGATGATCTCCTGTACCTGGTCGCTCGTGACGGCATCCAGGCCGCAGCCGAAGGATGTGAGCTGCACGAGCGCGAGCCTCTCCTTCTCCGCGGCAAGGGACGCCGCCGCGTACAGCCGGGTGTGATACATCCACTGGTCGATGACCCGCAGGGGCCGCATGATCTTCCCGAGGTGAGCAACGGAGTCCTCCGTCAGCACGGCCAGGCCGAGGGAAACGGCCAGCTCGGGGATCCCGTGATTGATCTCGGGGTCCACGTGGTACGGGCGGCCGGCGAAGATCACGCCGATCAGGCCGCGGCGCTCGATCTCCCGCAGCGCTTTTTCTCCCTGGGCCCTGACCTCCGCGCGGTAGGACGACTGCTCGGCGAGCCCCGCCTCAACAGCGCGGGTCACCTCGTCCCGCGTCACGCCCGCCCAGGAGAGCTCCTGGGCGAGCCTCTCCTTGAGACGCCTCGGGTGGTGGAGGGGGAGAAACGGGTTGGCGTAGCGCACGGGTCCCTGCCGCATGCCGTCCACGTTGTTCAGGATCACCTCGGGATACGAGGTCACGATCGGGCAGTTGAAATGGTTTGGGGCCTCCCGATCCTCACGCGGGCTGTGCGGCAGGCATGGATAGAAGATGAATGGCACACCGTCCCGGACAAGCCGCGCAATGTGTCCATGAACCAGCTTGCCGGGGTAGCACACGGACTCGGAGGGAATCGTCTCCATGCCGGCCTCGTAGACCGCGCGGCTGGAGCGCGGGGAGAGCCGGACGGAGAATCCCAGCCGGGTAAAGACGGTGAACCAGAATGGATAGTCCTCGTAGAGGTTGAGAACGCGCGGAATGCCGACCACTCCACGCGGCGCCGCGCTCCCGTCCAGGGGCTGATAGCGGAACAGGCGTGAAAGCTTCCAGGCAAAGAGGTTGGGAAGGGGCTCGGTGGACGCCGGCTCCCGCGCACCACCGGCGGCGCGAACGGCTTCACCACGGCCGGCGCGTGCGCCCCTTTCGCAGCGGTTCCCCGACACGAACGACCGACCGTCGGAGAAGCTCGTCACCGTGAGAAGGCAGTTGTTCGGGCACGAGCCGCAGCGCTCCATGGACACGCGCGTGCTCAGGCTCTCCAGGTCGGCACGTGGAAGCATCCCGCTCTCGCGCCCGCTCCGCGCGCCGGCCCCGTTCTGCGCGCCGGCCCGGTTCCGCGCCAGCAGGGCGGCCCCGTACGCTCCCATGAGGCCGGCAATGTCGGGCCGCACGGCCTCGTGCCCCGCGATGAGCTCGAAGGCGCGCACCACGGCGTCGTTGAGGAATGTTCCGCCCTGGATCAGGACCTTCTCCCCGAGCTCGCGGGGGTCGCGGAGCCGGATGACCTTCTGCAGCGCATTCCGGATCACGGAGTAGGAGAGGCCCGCGGAGATTTCCGCCACCGAAGCGCCTTCCTTCTGCGCCTGCTTCACGCGGGAGTTCATGAAGACCGTGCACCGCGATCCCAGATCCACGGGAGCACCGGCACGGAGCGCCTCCGCGGCAAACTGCGTGATCCCCATGCCCAGGGACTGCGCGAAGGTCTCCAGGAACGAGCCGCAGCCTGACGAGCAGGCCTCGTTCAGGAGCACCGTGGAGATGGTTCCGTCACGGATCCTCAGGAACTTCATGTCCTGGCCGCCGATGTCCAGGATCGACTGGACCCCCGGCAGGAACGCCGAGGCTGCCGTGGCGTGCGCCACGGTTTCCACTTCCCCGTCATCGAGCCGCAGGGCAGCTTTCACGAGCGCTTCTCCGTAGCCGGTTGCGCAGGCGCGGGCGATCCACGCGCCTGGCGGCAGGCCGTGGAGCGCTTCCTTCACCATGGAAATGGCATTGCCCAGCGGATCCCCGCCGTTGGCCGCGTACGCGGACCACGCCACGGCGCCCTGGGAATCGGCAAGCACGGCCTTGGTCGTCGTGGAGCCCGCATCCACACCGAGGAACAGCGGGCCGCGGGCGCTGCGCAGTTCGATCCTCCGCGCGCGGGCCTTGTCGTGGCGCGCGCGGAAGGCCTCCAGCTCCAGCCCGTCACGGAACAGGGGCCGCAGGCGCTGGACTTCGGGGTCTCGCGCCCGGCACAGCTCACCGGCCCGGCCGCGCAGCACGTCCACGGGGACGGCCGGCGTCTCCCGAGCGGCAAGCGCCGCGCCCATGGCGACGAAAAGCTCCGCATGCTCCGGCACGCGGACCTCGTGATCCGCCAGGCCAAGGGTGGAGACGAACAGGCTGCGCGCCTCCGGCAGGAAATGCAGCGGGCCGCCGAGAAAGGCCACGGCGCCCTTGATGGGCTTGCCGCAGGCAAGGCCCGAGATGGTCTGGTTCACGACGGCCTGCAGGACGCTGGCCGCGATATCCTCCCGGCGCGCTCCCTCGTTGATCAGGGGCTGCACGTCGGACTTGGCGAACACGCCGCAGCGTGCCGCAATCGGGTAGATCGTCGTGCGTCCGCGAGCCAGCTCGTTCAGACCAGCGGCGTCGGTCTGCAGGAGGCTCGCCATCTGATCGATGAAGGCCCCTGTTCCGCCCGCGCACGCGCCGTTCATGCGCTGCTCCAGGCCGCCGGAGAAGTACGTGATCTTGGCGTCTTCTCCGCCCAGCTCGATTGCCACGTCGGTCCCGGGGAGGAACCGCGAAACGGCCTTTGTCCCGGCGATCACCTCCTGGACAAACGGAAGCTCGAGCCAGCGGGCGACCGACAGGCCGCCCGAGCCGGTCACGGCCGCGGCCACACGCGCGCCGCCGAAGCCTGAGCAGGCGCCCGAAAGAAAGTCACACGCCTTGTCGATGATGGAGATCAGGGTCCCACGGATGTCGGCGTGGTGGCGCTCGTACGTGCTGAAGACGAGCTGGCCCCGGGCGTCCAGGACGGCGAGCTTGACGGTTGTCGAGCCGATGTCGATACCGGCGTGGAACGTCGGACCTTTCATTGCGCGGGTCAGCCGGTGGACATTGCGGTGCGGCCTTCGAACTCCTGCTTCACCGGGAACATCTTCTGCATGGACGGCGAGAGCCGGGCGTGGACCGTGTCGGAAACGCTGAGGGCCCGGGGTTTCGTGCCTTTCTTTTCGAGGTGCGCCGCGTAGTTGATCACGTCGGAGACGATGCGGCCCGTGTCATTGAAGAACTTCACGGGTCCATGGTCCAGCGCGATCCTCAGGTGGATCTCGTCCTTGATCGCCTTCTCCGGCTGGATATTGAACACGGGAAGGGTTGCCAGGATCTCCAGGCAGCAGCTCACCGCCTGGACCGCGCTCTTTTCCCCGCGGAAGGCGAGAATGCCCCCATCTCCTGCCCAGCTCCAGATCCTGCCTTCCCAGTGATCGAGCTTCGCCTTCAGGAAAGACCACAACCGGTAGTACACTTTCTCCATGACCTTGGTCGTGTGTTTCTTCACGAGCTCGCTGTTCTGGCAGATGTCCACGGAGGCGATGGTGAACGGGTACTCGCGGCCGTCGCGCAGGGCTCCCCAGTTGATCAGCGTGGAGGCGTCGTCCGTGTCGACGAACTTGCGGCGGCCGAAATCCCAGTACTGGCCCGAGCGTGACAGGCGATAGAGGAGGTTCTCCAGGCCGTCCAGCTTGACCATTCTGCTGTTCAGCGGTGCCCCGTCCAGCTCGATGGTGAACGCGAACAGGTCCTTGACCCGGTTCTGCTTCTCCACGTCCTCCATGAGCACCTTGGCGGCGTTCAGCGGGGACACACTCCGCTTGGGATCGAGGCCGGCCGTGGAGTGAATGCTGTAGGTACGGTTCTTGAACAGGTAGGCGCCGACAGCCTCGATGTCGGAAAAGGTCAGGCTCTTTCCGTAGATCTCGACCAGGTCTTTGAGCAGCGTATCGTCGAACATCGGCCATAGTATAAGGCACCGCGCGGCCGATTGACAGCGGCCCGGCCATCGTTCATGATGAAAAGGCATAGGCCGGCTATGCCCACGCCGTCCTTTGCAGCATCAACCAGACATGTGCGACCACTGTATGAAGCATGGCGCGGGCGGGAAGTGGTACCTCAACGCGAAAAGCTATTCGGAGGAGGTGGCCAGCCGCTACAACCTGCGCGAGTTCCTCCTCGAGCAGTACACGAACTTCGAGCAGATTTCCGTGCGCAAGGTCGCCGGCTTCAGCCCGGTGGGCCATGACCACCTGTTTCGCATGCCGATCATCGGGAGAATCATTCGACGATCGGCAGAACGTCTCCTCCACAGCCGAAGGCCGCCGCGAAACCCGTTCCGTCCGGAGGGACATATCGGGCAGGTGGTGCCCCTGGAGGACGCCGTGGAGATCCTGACGCATTGCGCCGCGGAACCCATCATCGAGAAGAACTGCATGTGCCGCTACATGACCCGGGGTGAGAAAGAGGCCTGCTGCATCAATTTCGGCGTCATGTCGGAGATCATCGACAAGCTCCCCCGGTTCATACCGGAGAACGACAAGTACCATCTCAGTCGTGCGGAGGCCGTCCGCCGGTTCACCGAGCACAACAGGAAGGGCTACATCGGCACGATCTGGTATGGCCCGTACCCCTACATCAACAACCTCTGCTCCTGCAAGAGCCCCGAGTGCGCCGGAATCCGTCCGCGCGTGGACTTCGGCATCATGTCCATCCACAAAGCGGAGTACGTGGCTGACCTGCACCCTGGCCTGTGCCGGGGCTGCCTCCAGTGCATTGCGCGCTGCCCGTTCGGCGCCATCACTGCCGACCGGAAGACCGGCGTGCCCCGCGTGAACCAGGAAGCGTGCTACGGCTGCGGTGTCTG
>DATKLM010000054.1:0-3647 GCA_035542415.1 Spirochaetia bacterium | reverse complement strand
AGGTTCGTGAAGCTCTTGTGCTCTACATTGATGAGGTCCGTCGGGTTCCAGAAATACCCTACGCCCCACTGGAGCACCTGTTTGCCGGCCCGAAAGTACACCGTGTTGGCGAAGTTGAAGTCCACGAACACTTCCTTGATGTTCAGGATCGTGGTCTGGTTCTCCGACACGACTTGCGGAATCGGTGGGAGCGGGGGGACCGGCGTGAAGGTGTGTACGACCGGTGCCCCGGTGGGCAGGTAGTCGATGTTCACGTCCATGAACATGCGGAAGCTCTTGGGCAGCCGCGCGTCCACCAGGAAGTCTCCCGCGATGGCGTTGGCAAGGGTGTTGTCGCTGAGAGGCGCGCCGCGAAGGACGAAATTTCGCGTCATGGTGTAGGCGCTCTGCGCCTGGAGCTGGCCGGAGAATCCCAGCCTTTCCTTCTCGATCGCCTCCGCGGGCTTCTGCGTCTCCGCGGCTCCCTGCTTGGCCTCCACGTCACCGGAGCCGAAGAACTCGTCCTCACCCCCGGC
The DNA here is from genome assembly GCA_035542415.1 of Spirochaetia bacterium. Taxonomy (GTDB): domain Bacteria; phylum Spirochaetota; class Spirochaetia; order SZUA-6; family Fen-1364; genus Fen-1364. Next base: position 3,132 of record DATKLM010000054.1, on the reverse strand, counting down.
CCCGGCGGCGGCGCTTCCCGAGCCGGCGGCCGCGCTCCCGCCCGCGCCTCCGGCCGTGCCGCCGGCCGCCCCGCCGGATTGGGCCTGCGCCCACGCCCCCGCGCAGGCGAGGAGCACTCCCAGGAAGAGAACCGCGAATCGTTTCATTGTCGGGCTCCTGTGCTACTTGCTGAGACTTTCCAGGTACGATTTGTCGAACTTGTAGTCGTCCACTTTCGCGAAGTTGATCCCCGTGATTTCGAGGAGGGACGTCCGTCCCTTCTCCACCTCGTCCGTGAACCTCATGCGCAGCGGCACGAAGCGGCCTTCCACGTTCTTGTAGTTCGTGTACAGGTCGGTTTCCATGAGCGTGCCGGAGAGGCTGTAGCACTCCCGCTTGAGCTCCAGGTACTTGTCCTGCGTCACCCACATCACCAGCTTGGGATACTTCACGTCGTTGACCTTTGCGGTCACCTCGACGCGGTAGACCGGGATCTTCCCGCCGATGGTATCCTCGGCGATGATCTCCTTGCCCGAAGCATCGAGGGCCGGCTTGTACAGGTCCTTGAACTTGCGGGTTTCCAGGTCTCCCGCGCTTGCGTTGGAGCCGCCGATCTTCTCGTCGCGGCCGATGTGCGTGAAGGTCCGGGTGGCCCGCCTGTACATCCACAGGTTGTCGCCGACGCGCATGTAGCCGTTGCCGCGGTCGCTCTCGGGATCAGCGATCACGATGAGGAAGGCGTCGTCACTGTCCCGGCGGTAGTACACGCTCTCGATCACCTTGTTGCCCTGCTCGGGGTCCCTCGTGGTGATGCGCGCCTGCGCCGTCATGTCGCTCTTGAGCTGGTAGTTGGTGTCCACGTAGTCGATGATCTCCTTCACCGACGGGTTGGCCCACAGGGCCGGGGCCAGAAGAAGAAGCCCCAGGGCGATTCGAAGTGATGTCGCTTTCATTCCTCTCTCCTACTCGTAATGGCGCAGCGCGTCCGCCACTCTCAGCTTCGCCGCGCGGCGCGCCGTGAAGAATGCAATCAGGAAGGCGATGACCACGATCGTGATGACATTGACAAGGATCGTGGAGACCTTCGGGACAAAGTACATGTGCTTCTGCACGAAGAACATGCTGAAGGGGTTGTCCTTCAGGTCGAACGTGGGCAGGCGGAGCAGCTCCATGAGACCGAAGGCCAGGAGAATCCCCACGACGCTTGCCGCGATGGCCAGCAGAACGACCTCCATGACGAACACGGAGCGCACGTCCCCGCGCTGCATCCCGATGGCCCGGTTCGTCCCGATCTCCCGGGTGCGCTCGCGGATGCTCATCCTCATGGTGTTGACGACGCCGATGAGGATCACGAAGAACAGCACCAGCACGGCAACGAGGGAGACGGTGTTCAGTCCGCGCTGGAAGTCGATGATGACGCTGGCGTTCTCGAACATGGTCTGCACGTCGACCTTTGCCCCCTTCCAGGATTCCCGTCCCAGGAGGAGCCGCTTCTTGACCGCCGCGTCTGTGTTCGGGCTGCGCTGCATGAGGTCCCATTCCGGCACGAGCGCCTTGAACAGCGGGGCGTCATGCGCTGCCACGGCTGGCTGCCGGGGGACGTTCCAGAAGTAGTTCTTGTAGAACACTTCCTCATTCGCGAACGCCGTGGCGTCCGCGAAGGGAGACACCGCCTTCACGATCCCCCGCACAACGATCTCGCCGTCCACGCTTTCCGTGCCGGATTTCCGCGCGTAGTCGAATGCGATCCGGCTTCCCACGCCGGCGCCGAGCCGTGAGGCGAGCGGTTCCGTAAGAATGACGCCCGTCGTGTCCTTCTGGAAGCCGGCAAGGTCGCCCGCCACGAACTGCAGGTTGTTCTGCGCGGCCTGAAGACCGGTGGCATTGTTCTCCAGCTTCAGGGCGAACAGGTCCGCGACCGCCTTGCGGTCCCCGACGGCGAACAGCGCCCTGATGCCGGCCGCTTCCGGCTGGAGGGCCGCGTGCAGCCTGTTCGCCTCCGCGATGACCTTCTGCTGGTTCTCCGGGTACGTCGTGACGATGTTGAGCCCGAGAGACTCATCCGGCCCGAGGTTCAGCATCTTGCGCAGCGTTTCCTGGTCCACGAACGCGGCCACGTCCATGAACATGTTCTCCGAGGGAATGATGCCGACGACCTTGAACTTCGGGGCCTGCGACTGGCCGTACACCGTGTCGAAGCGCACGGTCACGGTGTCGTTCATCTTGACGTTGAGGTCCTTCGCCGCGTTCTTGTACAGGATGATGCCGGGGAACACGTCCGGCTTGAAGATGTCCCGCGGGTTGCCCGACTCGAGCTGCGTCTCGCTGTAGAAATCGGCGTCCCGGGGAAGACCGACGAGCGCGCACATGCCGGTCTTGCCGTTTCCGATGCTGCGGCCGAAGGCGCTGATCGTCACGTCGATCCTCTTGATCCCCTCGACGTTCCTCTTGATCGCTTCGATCATGCGCGGCGTGTCGCGGATGACGTCGCTGCGCCGCGTCGTGTAGGAGTCCTCGATCACCCGGATGTGGCCGGTCATGTACACCATGACCTTGTTGAACAGGATGTCGGTGAGGCCGTTCGTGAAGGACGCGGTGACGACAAGAATGCACATGCCCACCGCGATCCCGATCCCGAGAAGCAGGTTGCGGCGGAACTGGCGCACGAGGTTGCGGAAGGCGATGGTCATCACGAGCTTCGCGCTCCGGAATTTGGATATGATCCAGCCCAGGGGTCCTCTCATGTCTCTTTCCTTGCTCTAATGACGGTTGATGGCGTCCAGCGGGGTTATCTTCCGTGCGACGAACACCGGGTACAGGACGGCGAGCACCGTGACGACGGCAAGGCCGATGATGCCGATGATGCCGCCGCTGGGGCCGAGCACCGGGCGGAACACCTCTCCTCCGAACAGGAGCTCGAAGATCTGGTTGCCCCCCGACCCGATGCGCAGCGCCCGCACGATCCACGTGATGATGAGGCCGATGATGATGCCGCCGCCGCCGAAGACGAACGACAGGGAGAACGTTTCCGCGAGGAACATCCGTGTGATGAACAGCTTCTGTGCGCCCACGGCCCGCATCATCCCGAACTCCTCCGTGCGTTCGAGCGCGTTCATGCTCAGCGTGTTCATGATGATGATGATGGCCACGAA